>CAUSYJ010000026.1:0-13562 GCA_963535845.1 uncultured Alloprevotella sp. | reverse complement strand
GTTATCACCTTTGATTTTTATTTTTGAAAACTCTTGTTGAGGTGAGAAATAAGAAAGTTTTCCAAAATAAAAATTAAAAGATTGATTATTAGTGTATTAAAAATTTAGTGCAATAAAAAAGTTGTCCAAAACGATAATTTTCAAAATATGTTTCGTAATTTCGCATCGCTGAAAAGTTAAGTCATGAAGAGTTTGCTTTGAGGCAATAATTAACCTACTAAAACAGCAGAGAGAAATGATACAAACTGTGGTTAAGCGCGACGGGCGCATCGTTGGTTTCAACGAACAAAAAATCCAGGCAGCCATCAGAAAGGCAATGCTACACACAGACAAGGGGGAGGACGAAAGCCTCATCAACCTCGTTACGGACCATGTAAACTTCCGCGGCAAGAGCCAAATGACCGTAGAAGATATTCAAGACGCCGTTGAGAAGGAGCTGATGAAGAGTAAGCGCAAGGACGTGGCGCAGAAGTATATCGCCTATCGCAACCAGCGCAGCATAGCGCGCAAGGCAAAGACGCGCGACATCTTTATGAGTATCGTCAACGCCAAGAACAACGACATCACGCGTGAAAACGCCAACATGAATGCCGACACACCGGCCGGAATGATGATGAAGTTTGCTTCGGAAACCACCAAGCCTTTCGTGGACGACTACCTCCTAAGCGAAGAAAGTCAAGAAGCTGTGCGCAACAACGTGCTCCATATTCACGACAAGGACTACTACCCCACAAAGAGTTTGACCTGTGTGCAACACCCGCTCGACATCATCTTGCAGCACGGCTTCACAGCAGGCCATGGCAGCAGTCGTCCAGCGAAGCGCATCGAGACCGCAGCTGTGTTGGCCTGCATCTCCTTAGAGACTTGCCAAAACGAAATGCACGGCGGTCAGGCCATCCCGGCTTTCGATTTCTATCTGGCTCCCTATGTGCGCTCCACTTATCAGGAAGAGTTGAAGAACCTGGAGGCCTTGACGGGCGAGTCGCTCTCTGCTTTGTACGATGCTCCCGTTGATGATTATGAGCTGCGCCCCCTCGAAGGTTTACAGGGCGAGGCGCGCCTGCGTCAGCACGCAGTGAACAAGACAGTTAACCGTGTTCACCAGGCCATGGAAGCTTTCATTCATAATATGAATACCATCCATTCGCGCGGCGGTAACCAGGTAGTGTTCTCCAGCATCAACTACGGAACGGATACAAGTGTGGAAGGCCGCTGCGTTATGCGCGAAATCCTCAAGAGTACATACGAAGGCGTGGGCAATGGCGAGACAGCTATCTTCCCCATTCAGATTTGGAAGAAGAAACGCGGTGTCAACTACCTGCCCGAAGATCCCAACTACGACCTCTATCAGTTGGCCTGCAAGGTGACGGCGCGCCGTTTCTTCCCCAACTTCCTCAATCTCGATGCTTCTTTTAATCAGCACACCTATTGGCGTGCCGACGATCCCGAACGCTACCGCTGGGAGGTGGCCACTATGGGCTGCCGCACACGTGTGTTCGAAAATCGTTTTGGACCAAAGACCAGCGTGGCGCGCGGTAACCTGAGCTTCTCTACAATCAATATCGTTCGCATGGCCATCGAATGTATGAGTATCAGCAATAAGGAAGAGCGTATCAACACCTTCTTTTCCAAGCTGGACAATATGCTCGAGGTGACAGCACGCCAGCTCGACGAGCGTTTCCAGTTCCAGAAAACCGCCATGGCAAAGCAGTTCCCGCTGCTCATGAAGTATCTCTGGATTGATGCAGACCACCTCAAGCCCGAGGACTCTATCGAAAGCGTCATCAATCAAGGCACGCTCGGCATCGGCTTTATCGGACTGGCGGAATGCCTCAAGGCGCTCATCGGTCAGCACCACGGCGAGAGCGAAGAAGCCCAGCAGTTGGGACTTCGCATAGTGACCTATATGCGCGACCGCGTAAACGAATTTAGCGAGCGTTATCAGCACAACTATTCAGTCCTGGCCACGCCGGCAGAGGGCTTGAGCGGCAAATTTACCAAGCGCGACCGCAAAGAATTTGGCCTAATCGAGGGCGTGACGGATCGTGACTACTACACCAACTCTAACCATGTGCCGGTTTACTACAAGTGCTCGGCACTCCACAAAGCCCAGGTGGAAGCTCCTTACCACGACCTGACGCGTGGCGGACATATCTTCTATGTCGAAATAGACGGCGACGCTACGCACAACCCGCAGGTGATCATGAGCGTAGTGGACATGATGGACCGCTACAATATGGGCTACGGCTCTGTGAACCACAACCGCAATCGCTGCATGGACTGTGGTTATGAGAATGCGGAGCCCAACGTGGAAACTTGTCCTAAGTGTGGCAGCGAACATGTGGACCGCTTGCAGCGCATCACGGGCTACCTCGTGGGCACAACCGACCGCTGGAATTCTGGAAAGCTTGCCGAGTTGCACGACCGCGTGATACATGTAGACACGCCTGCTGACGGCGAAAACTAACCCTCACGGCGCAATGATTTCCCTACTTCAGATAGTGCACGACACAATGGTGGACGGTCCGGGCTTCCGCACCTCCATCTATTGTGCTGGTTGCGAGAATCAGTGTCCTGGTTGTCACAATCCGCAATCCTGGGACATCCACCGCGGCACGCCTACGACGACGGAGCAAATCATGGCCGAGATAGAGAGCGATCCCTTCGCCAACGTCACATTCACCGGCGGCGACCCGATGTTTCAGCCCAAAGGTTTTAGCGAATTGGCCGCAGCCATCCGCAGCCGTACTGACAAAACCATTTGGTGCTACACGGGCTACACCTTCGAGCAACTCATTCGCAACGAGGCTCAACTCGCGCTCCTGCGCTTTTTGGATGTCCTCGTGGACGGCCGATATGTTGAGGCGCTTCGCGATACAGATCTTCCGTTTCGCGGGAGTACCAACCAGCGCATTCTGGATGTGAAAAAATCCTTAGAGAAAGGCGAAGCCGTGCCTTATTCTCTCGGTCTCTGACGAGTCCGACTCGTCCGACCAGTCCGACTAGTCCGACAGGCTCGATTAGTTGGACCTCCAGTCCCATAAGGCTGTCAGCTGACATAATAAGGAAGTCAGCTGGCAGCCTTATTGCGTCAGCCAACACAATAAGGCTACCGACGCACCGCTTTTGAGTGGGTCGGGACTTGCTTTTTGCCAGAAAAAACACTTTTTTTGCGAAAAATTTGCAGACTATATTATAAATGTGTAATTTTGCGGTGTCGTAGTGAGGGACTTAACAAAAGTTCCTCACTTCTTTTTAAGGACTACAACCCTATTACATGATAGACAAAAAGTTAGTAAAATCGCTGGTTGACGAATGGTTGGACGGTAAGGACTACTTTCTGACCGACCTCACTGTCAGTACTGACGATCGCATTGTGGTAGAAATTGACCACCAGGACGGCGTATGGATTGAAGACTGTGTAGAGCTGAGCAAATTTATCGAAGCTCATCTCGATCGCGAGGAAACGGATTTCGAACTGGAAGTGGGCAGTGCCGGCATCGGTCAGCCTTTCAAGGTGCTCCGACAGTATGAAATTCATGAAGGCGACCGCGTGGAAGTGCTGACGCGTGAAGGAAAGAAACTTTCCGGCCTACTCAAAGAAGTGACACCCGAACACTGCGTGGTCACGGTTCAAGAGAAAAAGAAACTGGAAGGCGAGAAGCGCCCCAAGATGATGGATGTGGACTATACGTTCCCATACTCCGACATCAAGGAGACCCGCCTCCTGATCGATTTCAAGTAGACTAACAGGTCCCCAAGCGGCTTGTTAGTCTCTTGGTATCAAGAGGAGCAGTTCTCTCAAGAGCTCCAGTCCTCTTAATTAGGACCTCCGACAAGTCGGACCAGTCGGACCAGTCCGAGAGCCAGTCCTCTCAAGAGGGTTTCCGACCCGTCGGACCAGTCCGATCCCTCTCTCTCAGAAAAAATAAAACAAAACAATATATGGCAACTAAGAAAGTTGAGACAATCAGTCTCATCGACACATTCTCTGAATTCAAGGAGACGAAAAATATTGACCGCACGACACTCGTGAGCGTTCTCGAAGAGAGCTTCCGCAATGTCATCGCCAAAATTTTCGGCTCTGATGAAAACTTCGACGTGATTGTCAACCCCGACAAGGGTGACTGCGAAATCTATCGTAATCGCGAAGTTGTGCCCGACGGCGAAGTGACCGATGACAACAAACAGATTGCGCTGAGCGCAGCCCACGAAATCGACGAAGATTACGAAGTGGGTGAAGAAGTGAGTGAGCCCATCGAGTTTGCTAAGTTTGGCCGCCGCGCCATCCTGACGCTCCGTCAGACGCTGGCGAGCAAAGTTCTCGAACTCGAACATGATGCTCTCTACAACAAATATAAGGATCGCGTGGGCGAGATTGTTTCTGCCGAGGTCTATCAGACCTGGAAGAACGAAACGCTTCTCATCGACGATGAGAACAACGAACTCCTGCTGCCCAAACACCAGCAGATTCCCCGCGACTTCTTCCATAAAGGCGATACCGTGCGCGCCGTCATCGACCGCGTGGACAATGCCAACGGAAACCCGAAAATCTATCTGAGCCGCACCAGCCCCGCATTCTTGCAGCGTCTGCTCGAAGCTGAAATCCCCGAGATTGCCGACGGCCTTATCAGCCTGCGCCGCATTGCCCGCATCCCGGGCGAGCGCGCAAAGATTGCCGCTGAGAGCTACGATGACCGCATTGACCCCGTTGGTGCTTGTGTCGGCGTGAAGGGTAGCCGCATCCACGGTATCGTGCGCGAACTTCACAACGAGAACATTGATGTGATCAACTACACCACGAACACTGCCCTCTTTATCCAGCGCGCGCTCAGTCCCGCACAGGTCAACCGCATCATCCTGGATGAGGAAAACAAGAAGGCAGAGGTTTATCTCAATCCCGAAGAGGTGAGCCTGGCCATCGGTAAGGGCGGTATGAACATCAAGTTGGCTTCCATGCTGACAGAATACACCATCGACGTTTTCCGCGAGTCGGACAGCAACGAAGCCGAGGAGGACGATATCTACCTCGACGAGTTCAACGACGAAATAGAGCAGTGGATCATCGACTCTATCAAGGGTATCGGTCTGCGCACGGCTAAGGACGTGCTCAATGCTCCTCGCGAAATGCTCATCGAAAAGGCCGACCTGGAAGAAGAGACCGTCGACGACGTGCTCCGTATCCTCCGCGCCGAGTTCGAAGAATAACGAGCGTGAGAACGTCAATCATCGTGCTGATGTAAGGTTCGGCAAACGAGCCCAATGTGCTGATGTGGTAAGGGCCTGCGGGCTTGTTCGGAACAAAGGCATAAACACATTACTAAGCATCGGCACAGCGCAAAAGCAAACCATCAATAGCAGCACATTAGCACATCCAGCGGCAACGCCGCACCTCATTTTAACAAATAAGCATGGCTATCAGATTAAATAAAGTTATCAAAGAATTTAATGTCGGACTGCAAACCGTCGTCGACTTTCTGGAAAAGAAAGGTCAAAAGCTCGAGGAAGTAAATCCCAATACGAAGCTGACGGACGAACAGTACTCCTTGGTGAAGAAGGAGTTTCAAACCGATGAACACCTCCGCAACGAAGCTGAAAAACTGCGCCAAAGCCGACAGGAAGAAAAGCGACAGGAACAGCTGAAGAAGGAGAAAGCCAAGGAAGAACGCAAGAAGGCGGTAGAAATCAAAACCGAAATCCCACAAGTAGGGCCGAAGGTGGTGGGCAAGATTGACCTCGAGCAAAAAGCCGCTACACCTGCCGAACAGCCCCAAAAGGAAGCTCCCAAGGCCGAGAAGCCTGTGAAGAAGAAAAAACCTGAGGCTGCTCCAGCTCCTAAGGCCGAAAAACCACAGCCCAAAGCAGAACAACCCGAGAAGAAACCTGCGGAGGCTCCTGCAACTCCTGCTCCCAAAGCTGAGGCGAAAGCCGAGCCACAGAAGAAGCAGAAAGCCAGCGTGGAAGAACGTGCCCGCGAAATAGGCCAAGTGAAGGACGGCGTATTCGAACTCAAATCAACGCCCGAACTACAAGGCCCAAAGGTGCTCGGCACTATCGACCTGGCAGCTATCAATGCCTCCACGCGTCCCAAGAAGAAAACGAAGGAAGAACGCCGCAAGGAGCGCGAAAACAAGCAGCAAAACGCTAACGGAGAAAAGAAAAAACGCAACCGCATCGGTGGTGGACAGCGCGTGGATATTAACGCGGCTGCCAATCAGCAAGGTGGCGGTGGAAACCGTAATCGCAACAACAATAACAACGCTAAGAACAACGGCAACAACCAGGGTGGCGGCAAGAAGAATAATCGCCGCGGTAAAGCTCCGGTGAAGCAGGAAGTGAGCGACGAAGATGTAGCAAAGCAGGTACGCGATACGCTCGCACGCCTCACTAATAAGTCCAAGACGAACAAAGGCGCAAAATACCGCAAGGAGAAACGCGAACAAGTGCGTGCCCAGGAAGAAGAGCTACGTCGGGAAGAAAAAGCAGAGAGCAAGGTGCTCAAGCTCACCGAGTTTGTGACAGCCAACGAGCTCGCAACGATGATGGATGTTCCCGTAACGAAAGTCATCGCTACGTGTATGAACATCGGTATGATGGTCAGCATCAACCAGCGTCTCGAAGCAGAGACCATCGATATTGTAGCCGAGGAATTTGGCTACAAGACCGAATACATCAGTGCAGAGGTGCAGGATGCTGTGGCCGAGGTGGAAGATGCTGAAGAAGATCTCAAGCCCCGCGCACCGATTGTTACGGTGATGGGTCACGTAGACCACGGTAAGACATCATTGCTCGACTACATCCGCAACGCCAACGTTATTGCCGGTGAGGCGGGTGGTATCACGCAGCACGTCGGAGCCTACAACGTGACGCTCGATAGCGGTCGAAACATCACCTTCTTGGATACGCCGGGTCATGAAGCCTTCACGGCCATGCGTGCCCGCGGTGCACAGGTCACCGACATTGCTATCATTATCATTGCAGCCGATGACGACATCATGCCGCAAACGAAAGAGGCCATCAACCACGCTATGGCGGCCAATGTGCCTATCGTTTTCGCCATCAACAAAATCGACAAGCCTGCTGCAAACCCCGATAAGATCAAGGAAAGCCTGGCAGCGATGAACTTCCTCGTGGAAGAATGGGGCGGTAAGTACCAAAGTCAAGACATCAGTGCCAAGAAGGGCATCGGCGTTAAGGAATTGCTCGAGAAAGTACTCCTCGAAGCCGATATGCTTGAACTCAAGGCCAACCCGAACCGCAACGCCGTGGGTACGATTATCGAATCCACCCTCGACAAGGGCCGCGGCTACACTGCCACAGTCCTCGTGAGCAACGGAACGCTCCGTCAGGGCGACATCGTACTGGCCGGAACGAGCTTCGGCCGCGTGAAAGCGCTCTTCAATGAGCGCGGAGGGCGCATCCAGGAGGTGGCCCCCGCTATGGCCGCTACGCTCCTCGGTTTCAATGGCGCACCGCAGGCCGGCGACCAGTTCCACGTGATGTCCTCTGAGCAAGAAGCGCGCGAGATTGCATCTAAGCGCGAACAGCTCCAGCGTGAGCAGGACCTCCGTACGCAGAAGATGCTGACGCTCGATGAAATCGGCCGCCGTCTTAAGCAGGGCGACTACCAAGAGCTCAATATCATCGTTAAGGGCGACGTGGACGGTTCTGTCGAAGCACTCTCCGACTCATTTATCAAGCTCAGCACGCCGACCATTCAGGTCAATGTCATCCACAAGAGCGTGGGACAGATCAGCGAGAACGACGTGACGCTGGCGGCAGCCTCAGAAGCTGTCATCGTAGGCTTCCAGGTTCGTCCGAGTCAGGCAGCCCGCAAGCTCGCCGATAAGGAAGGTGTCGAAATTCGTCAATACTCCGTCATCTACGACGCTATCGACGATGTGCGCCAGGCTATGGAAGGTATGTTGAAGCCGATTGTCAAAGAACAGGTTACTGCTACCATCGACGTGCGCCAGGTTTACCACATCTCCAAGGTGGGTACTGTGGCCGGTGCTTATGTCTCCGACGGTAAGGTGAAGCGCACCGATAAGGCCCGCCTCATTCGCGACGGTATCGTAGTGTTCACCGGCGCCATCAACGCCCTGAAACGCTTCAAGGACGATGTGAAGGAAGTGAGCACGAACTTCGAGTGCGGTATCAGCCTTGCCAACTGCAACGACATCAAGGAGGGCGATATCATCGAGACCTACGAAGAAATCGAAATCAAGCAGAAACTGAAGTAAACAGCACGCGGATTGCTGACTTGCCGCAAGCCTCTCTCCGCGAGGTGGGAGCGGCCGGCCAACACTCCAAAGGCACAGTTTTTGATATACTGACGGATGAAAGGTTGGAAAGGATTCTCTCCCAATCCTTTCATCCGTTTTTTCTACACATATAATATATATAGGAACAGCAATGTTGGACATTTTCTTACTTATAGTCCTTTTGTGGGCCATCTACGACGGTTGGCGCGACGGCTTTGTGAAGCAACTCGCCAGTGCCGGCGGATTCTTGCTCGGCTTGTTCGTGGCCGCCACGTTCTACTCCACGCTGGGCGAATACCTCACTGTCGACGGCAGTCAGACCAATATGATGACCAGCGTAGTGGCTTTCTTCATCCTTTGGATCATCGTGCCCATCGCCCTCGGCTTTGTGGCAAAGGTCGTGACAAAGGCACTCAAAGGTATGTGCCTCGGGCTTCCCAACAGTCTTCTCGGCGTGGGCGTCAGCGTAGTGAAATATCTTATTCTCCTTAGCTGCGTCCTCAACGTGATGGGAGGTCTCCGCATTCTCGACGAGAGCAAGACATCAACATCTTACCTCTATGCTCCCTGCAAAGGCTTCCTCGGCTGGGCGTTCGACCATGCTTCTACGGCGGCATCCTCATCGACCGTCGATTCCGATAGTCTGCGCGCTCAGCAAACGGTAGGCGACACCGTTTGGGTGGATGTTAGCCACAAGCAAAAGCCCACTCATCGAAAGAAAACTACCAGCGATAAGCCGAAGAAGCATTAACGCTGGCCGAAAACTCAATCATTATGGCAGAACAAAATGAATTCGTCCGCAGTGTAGCCGAGAAAAAATACGAATACGGCTTCACAACGGACGTTAAGACTGATATTATCGATAGCGGCCTCAATGAAGATATCATCCGCGAGATATCCCGCCGAAAGGAGGAACCTGAATGGATGCTCAACTTCCGCCTGAAGGCCTATCGCCATTGGCTCACACTCAAGCAGCCCGCTTGGGGACACGTCAACCTCCCTGAGATTGACTACCAAGCCATCTCTTACTACGCCGACCCAACAAAGAAAAAACCGAACGGCAAGACGGAAATCGACCCCGAACTGATGCGCACGTTCGACAAGTTGGGCATTCCCCTCGAAGAACGTATGGCATTGAGCGGCGTGGCCGTAGATGCTGTGATGGACTCCGTTTCCGTCAAAACCACCTTCAAGGAACGCCTCTCAGAGAAAGGTGTTATCTTCAGCAGTATCTCTGAGGCCATTCGTGAAAATCCCGAACTCGTCCGCAAATATCTCGGCTCTGTTGTGCCCTATCGCGATAACTTCTTTGCCGCCCTCAACAGTGCCGTTTTCTCCGATGGTTCTTTCGTCTACATCCCCAAAGGCGTGCGTTGCCCGATGGAACTCTCCACTTATTTCCGCATCAACGCCCGCAACACAGGACAGTTTGAGCGCACGCTCATCGTATGCGATGACGGCGGCTACGTTAGCTATCTGGAGGGGTGTACCGCTCCGATGCGCGACGAAAACCAGCTCCATGCTGCCATTGTTGAGATAGTGGTCAATAAAGACGCGGAAGTGAAATATTCCACCGTCCAAAACTGGTATCCAGGTGATGCCGAGGGCAAGGGAGGCGTTTACAACCTCGTCACAAAGCGCGGACAGCTCCGCGGGGAGAACTCAAAACTCTCTTGGACGCAGGTGGAGACCGGTTCGGCCATCACATGGAAATACCCCTCCTGCATCTTGATGGGCGATAACAGCCAAGCTGAGTTCTACAGCGTGGCCGTGACCAACAACTACCAGGAAGCCGACACCGGCACAAAGATGGTGCACCTTGGACGCAACACGCGCTCCACCATCGTTTCCAAAGGAATCTCCGCAGGCCATAGCCAGAATTCTTATCGCGGCCTTGTGAAATGCGGTCCTCATGCGGAGGGTGCGCGCAACTATAGTTCGTGCGATTCACTCCTGCTGGGCGATAAATGCGGAGCACACACGTTCCCTTACATCGACGTTCACCACAACAACGCCATTGTGGAGCACGAAGCCACGACCTCCAAAATCAGCGAGGAACAGCTCTTCTACTGCAACCAACGCGGCATCCCCACCGAAAACGCCGTCGACCTCATCGTCAATGGCTATGCCAAGGATGTCATCAATAAGCTCCCGATGGAGTTTGCTGTTGAAGCTCAGAAGCTCCTCAGTGTGAGTCTCGAAGGCAGCGTGGGGTAGTGGGGGGGTACTCTGCTCCCTGCTTTCTTCAGCCCACGAAAGGGATTTTTTTAGCCCAGGAATAGACACGAATAAGGCGAAGGGACACGAATTTTTTTCTTATTACTTAGCTTAGGTAGTGGTTTTCGGACTGGTCAGAGTTGTCCGACTTGTCCGAGAGCTTAATGAGCTAAAAGATATAAATTTCGTGTTTTTTCGCCTTATTCGTGTCCTTTCGTGGGCAAAAAATACCCCTTCAAAAATATCCTTATTGCGTCAGCTGACAGAATAAGGCTGTCAGCTGACGCCTTTATTGTATCCGCTCGCACAATAAGGATATTTTCAGCTGTTTTAGTTGTTTTGAGAAACGATCAACTAAGCTCAGCAATAAGTAAAAATTCGTGCTCCTTCGCCTTATTCGTGTCCATTCGTGGGCTAAAAACTCCCTTTCTTTAGCAGTACTCCAAGTTCTCTTGGCGTACATAGTCGTCCAGGCGTTTACCGCCATCGATGGAGGCAATACCTTGGGCAAAAACGCGGACAGAGAAATCGCGCTTCACGAGGTTTTTCAGCGTTTCCAACACACAGTAGTCGCCCGCCACGCCGCAAATGGCCATGGGCCTGTTGGTCGTAATCACCTCGTCGGTCATAGTGGCCAAGCGGTATTTGCCCTGGGCGAGTTCCAAGATATATTGAAAAGCCCCATACTCCTCGGTTTCCTTCACCTCCCCTTTGCGTATCACCTGAAAAGGTATATCGCGCTCCAAGCAGGCTTGCACAAGGCGTGGGTCGATCTGCGCGCCTTGTGAGAAACGTACGCAATGGGGCGGCCACGGCCCGCCTTGCGGAGCAAATGAATCGTCCTTGGCTTGGTGCCAGTCAACGGTAAATATCACTTCAGCAATGTTGTCCATCGTCGAGATAAAGTGGAGGATATTTTCCACCGCTGTTTCCGCCCCTTTCACATAGAGCGTGCCCGCGGGATGGCAGAAATCGTATTGGCAGTCCACGACCACCAGTGTGATAGGTTCTTCCATTTCTTATTATGTAAGGATTTTTTTCGCCTGCAAATATAGTGGGATATATTCACTTAAACGCCCCAAGGGCTCAAAGTAATGTATAAAAAAGACGACACAAGGTGTCGCCGTATAAAGTAAAGGAAAGGAATCTCTCAAAGTATCTTCCGCGCGATGGCAGCACAGGCTTCAGCATCGGCCAAGGCATGGTGGTGGTTTTTCAGGTCGTAGCCACAGCGAGCTGCGATGAGGTCAAGGGTGTGAGACCCTTCGGGCCACACTTGTCGGGAGCGCGCAAGAGTGCAATAGAAAGGATAGTCGGGGTAGTCCATCTGATAGCAGCGGAATACGGCTTTTAGGCAACTTTCGTCGAAGGCCTTGTTGTGTGCCACAAGCGGCAAGCCCTCTATGCGGGGCGCAATCTCGGCCCATACCTCGGGGAAGAGCGGTGCATTCTGCGTGTCGGCCTCCGTGAGACCATGCACCTGTGTGCAGAAGTAGTTATAAACTTCGGGTTCGGGCTTGATGAGCGAATAGAACTGGTCCACCTTAACGCCATTCCTATAGATGACAACGCCCACGCTACACACGCTGGTACGCTGGTTGTTGGCTGTTTCGAAATCAATAGCTGCGAAGTTTTCCATACGGCTGTTGTCGTTATTCTTCCGTTTTCTGTCCGTCCTCCCAGGCCTGCCATTCGCGCATCGCCTCCTGCCAGTCGGTGGCTTCTCCCGTGTCCACAGCATCCTGCATTTGCTCGGACTCTCTTTGTGCCTTGTCGCGCGCGCGTTTTGCCTTCATCGCCTCGATGGTAGCATCGTCGAGCACCTGGATTGCCCCGCGGTCGATGGTAGCCTGTAAATCCTCCTCGCCAAAAGCCTTGCCAGGCTCGTTGAAGTCGGAGATGTTGAATTCGTAGTCCACACGCAACTGATGGCGTATGAGCTTCTGCTGATAGCGGTTGCCTGCGTTCTTTCTGCGCAACAGCTTACTGATAGCCTTTATTTCCTTTGCTGAAAATTTGTTTCTTCCCATAATCGTTGAATTCCATGTTTGGAGCGTTGAGCAGCCCTATCGGAGGGACGAAGGCAAGGCACTTACCGAAAGTTCTGAGCCACCATTCTGCCAACAAATACTAAAAAGTCCCAACCGCCCCACACGAGGTGATTGGGAACTTTCCGTGCCCGAAGCGGGACTCGAACCCGCACAGCCATTACTGACCAAGGGATTTTAAGTCCCTCGTGTCTACCATTCCACCATTCGGGCAGAACTGGGTGCAAAGATAAGCTATGATTCGGAAACTGACAAATTTTCGGGAGGTAAATTGAGATAACCGTATCTTTATATGATAAATAAGAGGAAAAGGAGTTCTCTTTTCGCTGCTGTTCTAAAATTATCAGAAAAAAGAAAGTAGCCCACTGTTTAGTTGTGGCTACTTTCCTCTTTTATATCAGCTCAATGAATGAAAAAGTACATTCATTGATTGCTCCTTGTCTTTAAGGTTGTTCCATTTTGTAGTTCAATGGTAACTTCTACAGGTGGAAGCACAAGAGCAGGATTTGCTGTATAATAGAAATGTAAGAACGAATCATCCCACATCTTTTCTAACACATGATTTGCTGATAATTTTAGAATATGCTCTTGATTCATACGCAAAAACTTGCTGTCATAATGGTGCTTAAAATAGTCATTGAGTGGAACGCTTTTCACTGTCAGTACATCATTGAGCGAACTACCAGCAGGATGTGCCGTATCCATATTGTCAAGTGCTACGACATTGATACTGCGAATGGGTGTTCCCAATGCTTCCTGTCGGAAGTGTGCTGTCCCCTTATTGTATGCCGTATCGCCATTAACTTTTGCAATCTGGAGAAAACCAGGATCATACGTATCGGCGAAATGACTCAGAACAACCCCATCAAAGCGTACTTTCAAACCTTCAGGCGTACCCTTTACAGTCTTAGCAGGTTCTACAACCATGGTGTTGGGCAGCACGTATGAATTAACATAATGCTTACTCTCAGTGTAATCATCCAAATTGACAGAGTCTTTGCAACCATTGAATAGCACCATCACTAAAGGAAGT
>CAUSYJ010000025.1:0-14826 GCA_963535845.1 uncultured Alloprevotella sp. | reverse complement strand
TCGTTGTGGACTATAATCTGAGTAAAAAGGAGGGGACCTTAAACCGAATTGGGGTCCATAGGGTGAGAGAAGCCTCTGTATGATTTACCACGAAGTGGATTTCTTGTATTTTGGATCGATGCTGGGGAAGAAGGTGAATCCCGTAAGGCGTTCCAATTCGGCAACAGAGATAACGTAGTTCATATAGTTGTCGTTGGTGGCTTTGTGGTCTATCTTGAAAGCTAAGGTCTTTGCTTCGCCCGTTGTGCGGTTGAGAGCGCAGATGGCCTTAAAGTAGTACTTCGGTATGGCTATATCGACACCTTTGTTGTCCTTCATATATGTAATTGTAGTATTTTCCGCTGTGGTCGGCATTGCTCCAGTCACCACGTAGAGGGTGTCAGTGGTGGGCATATACTTTGAGCGCAACGCAGCCTCTAATTTCTGCCACGTTTTCTGGTTCAGACCCGACAATTGCGGGGTCATGTTGGTGTAGTAGAACGTTTGGTTGTTGGATTCCTCCGTAACCAAGCGGTCGGCACTCGGTATCTGGTGACCGCGATCATAACCATGACCGAGACCTTTCTTCATTGTTGATTGCTTAGACTCAGGAAGTTTGGGATCATAGCCCCACGCGTTGGTGCGTTCGCCGTTCTTCTTCGTGTAGAAAGCGCAGAGGGGATACGCCACCCAATAGGCCATTTTCAGCGTTGTATCGTAGAGCATTTCATAGGAGCGTACTTCCTTACCGCCATAGTTGAAGCTGTGCTGAATATATTTGAGTTCTTCTTTCGCACGCTGGGTGTCGGTGATGAAAGGTACTTCCACGTAGCCATTAACTCCCGTTGGTGGCGTGTCAGGATTGGTTGATGGATTGGAAGAACCTGTTATCGACACGTTTTTTACCTCCCATGTACCAGCAGAAGCAGAGGTGCTGGTGTAGACAAAGGCTACCTCTACGGCTTGCCCAAGGTACTTGGAGAGATCGATAGAGACTTTTTTGAACGTGTAGCTCGTGGGGTAGGTGCTGATAGTCTGCTGCTCCCACATCCCGTTGTCGCCTCTGACGTAAACAAAGACTTCCTGCGTGATGTCTTGGAAATACTTCCCTGCATGCTCGAAAGTGAGCGTGGCAGAGGTTGTGTTGAGCAGTCCGACTTTCGGAGAGATGAGCCAGCTTTCTGTAGCGTGCTTTTCACTATTGGCATAGCCCGACGCCTTCATACATGAGTATCTGCTGTCGCCTTTCCAAACCGTAGAGAAGCCTGCGGGCTTCGTTTTATCCAGCACTGAGAAATTGCCTTGTTCCCCATTCAGAGCGTTAGAATAAGGAAGAGAATAGACAGATTCATAAAAAACGGAATCTACATTGTTTGCGTTGAAGCGTACGTCCTTTCCGTTGGTCTTGCTGATAACCATTACGTCCTGCGCCTGCATCGGGCCGAAGCCTGCCATAAAGGTCAGAAGTAACAGTGTTCTGATAATTTTGTTCATAGTTGAAAATGTTATTAGATACAAGTTGGGGAATAAAAAATAGAACAAACAGGAGACGAGGAAGGATGGTTGTACGCTTCTGCCCAAAGGCTGCGTTTGGATTTTTCTCCCTTGTCTCCTGTTGTCGACTTATTTATTAAGTTTCCAAGTGGCACCGTCTTTGGTGTCTTTTACTTCAAATCCGTAGGCGGAAAGTTCGTCGCGAATCTGATCACTGGTGCTCCAGTCCTTAGCTGCCTTGGCCTTGGCGCGAACCTCAAGAAGCAGATCGATGGCCTTACCAAAACTCTCTTCACGTGCGGCATTGCCGTCGGATTCGGCTTTCAGACCAAGGATGTCGAAAGAGAAAGTGCGGAATACCTCTTGCAGCTTGGTCAGCGCATCGGGAGTGATGGTCTGCTTCTTATCTATGAGTTGATTCACAACGCGGCAAGCGTCGAATAGGTGGCTGATAACGATCGGTGTATTAAGGTCGTCGTTCATCGCCTCATAGCATTTTGCCTCCAGCTCCTTGGCGTAGTCCAGCGTAATACTTCCGTTGGCCGCTGGCTCAATGCGCTCGAGGTTTGCAATACTTTCCATCAAGCGGTCGAGGCCTTTCTTGCTGGCTTGGAGAGCTTCGTTACCGAAATCAACAGTGGAGCGGTATTGCGCCTGCAAGATGAAGAAGCGTATAGTCATCGGACTGTAAGCTTGGTCTAACTTCTCATGCTCTCCCGTAAAGAACTCGAACAGCGTGATAAAGTTGCCCAAACTTTTCCCCATCTTCTTGCCTTCGATGGTTATCATGTTGTTGTGCATCCAGTAGCGAACCATCGGCTTCCCTTGCGAAGCCACAGCTTGCGCTATCTCGCACTCGTGGTGGGGGAACACGAGGTCCATTCCTCCCCCATGTATGTCGAACTCTGTGCCGAGGTATTTTCGGCCCATCGCCGTGCATTCACAGTGCCAACCAGGAAAACCATTGCTCCAAGGGCTGGGCCAGCGCATAATGTGCTCGGGCTGGGCTTTCTTCCAAAGGGCGAAGTCAACTTGATTACGCTTTTCGTCAGTGCCAGCCAGATCGCGACTGTGGTTAATGATGTCGTCGAGATTACGTCCCGACAACACACCGTAGTGATACTTCTGGTTGTACTTTTCTACATCGAAATAAATAGAGCCATTAGCCTCGTAAGCAAAACCATTGCTCATAATCTCCTTTACAAGTTCTTCTTGCTCGATGATGTGGCCTGTGGCGTGCGGCTCAATACTTGGCGGCAACACGTTGAGTACATCCATTGCTCGATGGTAGCGGTTTGTGTAGAATTGCGCTACTTCCATCGGTTCGAGTTGTTCGAGCTTTGCTTTCTTAGCTATTTTGTCGTCGCCGTCATCTGCATCGTGTTCGAGATGGCCTACGTCTGTAATGTTGCGCACATAGCGCACTTTGTAGCCCAGGTGCTTGAGATAGCGGAACAGAATATCGAAGGTGATGGCTGGACGCGCATGTCCCAAATGAGGATCGCCGTAAACGGTGGGACCGCATACATACATACCGACGCGCCCCTCATGGATAGGTTTGAACAGCTGCTTGGTACGCGTCAGCGTATTGTAGATGTAGAGTTGATGATCTGTCATATTTATTTATTGTATATATTTTGTTGCAAATTTACTTGAAAGTATTGAAAGTCACAAGTATGGGGCTGAAAGGCGCAATGTTGCGAGCGATGCGGGGGAGGCTTGTCTCCTCGCTTTTGTGGTTCAAAACTATCACTCTCTGCGCAGTGGGTAGTTGCCGCGAAGTTGCTCGAAAAGCATCGGATACTTCTTTAGCGCCATACTGTCCACTAACGGATCGTAGCGTCGCAGCTGCTCACAGGTAGGCTGCTCAAACGGATTGTAACGATAGTCGTCCGGAAGAGCAGGTGGGAGAATGTTGAACGCGATGTCCAGTCCAAAGAATTCGGCCACGGCTTGTAGCGACATCCGTGTGCCGTTGGCTTTTCCGTCAGCACTATAGCCAGCAATGTGGGGAGTAGCAAAGATGGCCTTTTCCAAAAGGTGTTGATCGATTTGTGGCTCATGTTCCCACGTATCTATAATGGCACCCCTCACGTGCTTATGGTCGATAGCAGCCAGTAGGGCTTGCTCGTCAACAACTCCTCCGCGCGCAGCATTGATAACGAGCGGCTGTTTTGCCCGACAAGCGGAGAAAAAATCAGCATTGGCCAAATGATGCGTAGGATAAGGCCCGTCCGTGGTCAGCGGCGTGTGGAAAGTGACAACATCAGCCTGTTCGGCAATGGTTTTGAGCTCCACGAAACCTTCTTCGCCGGCTTCGGCGCGGAAAGGGTCGCACTGCAAAACACGACAGCCCAATCGCTCGACAGCTGCCACTACTTCCGTGCCCACGTGCCCCACGCCGACCACTCCTATAGTGAGGCTTCTCACATCGAGTACTTTCTCTTGCTGCAACCTCAACAAGCAGCACGCCACATACTGACCCACGCTCGCGGCGTTGCAGCCCGGGCAATTTGTCCACCGAATGCCCGCTTCGGCCAACCAGGTTGTGTCGATGTGATCAAAGCCTATGGTGGCCGTCACAACAAGGCGAACGTTCGAACCCTCAAGCAGAGCGCGGTCGCAGCGGGTGCGCGTCCTCACTATCAGTACATCAGCGTCGCGCACATCAGTTGCCGTGATGTCTGCCCCGCGTTTGTACACGGTTTCTCCCAATTTCTCCGCCTCTCCCTTTATAAAAGGAATAGCGTTGTCAATGATAAGTTTCAAAGCGATAGATGAATTACGAAACACTTAGTTCTTCACCACAGCTCCCATAGGGTTGCGCAGTCCTCGGCAGCCGCTGAGGAAGGCTTTAGCCGTTCCAAAATTCAGGTACATATCCAGACGGACCGGTAGGTGGTTTGCGTCGTCCGTCACATAGAACGTCACGATGCGCTTCTCCTTTCCGTCCTCCTTTTCCAAGTAGTCGAACACGAGGCAGCGGTAGGTAGTGGTGCGTCCCTCCATTTTCACGTTGTCTTTTCCTCGATATACGAGCGTTTTCCATTCGGCGCGTTTACCCTCAGCCATAAGAAAGCTCTGGCGATGACCAGGACTATAATTTTCCGGATTAAAGGAGCGGGCGCGCAGCATCATGCTAACCATGTCGAAAGCACAGTATTTCGATTGGAACTGCTTCCAATTAGCAGGTTTGTCGTCTCTTTTGTAGAACATCTTTAGGTGGCATTGCCCGTTGGGGTATGTGTACCACACTCGCTCCCTTCTATACTGTCCGCCCTCTTTTGCATTCTTCTCGTAGTAGAGCGGAGAGAGATTCAGGCTTGTATAGGCCGTCAGCGTGTCGCGCATAACGAAGTATTTGTCTGCTCTTTCCGAGCCGCGTGTTATGAGGCGCGTTCGATAGGCGGGATTTCCATTGTATTGTGTCTGCGAAACGCTCCAAGTGGCATTGCCCACTTTTATCCAGATAAACTTCCAGTTGAAGTAGAGATCAAAGACGAGCGTTTCTCCGTTTTGGAAAGCCGTGTTTGAAGCAGAACACTGCGCGCGGACAAGGCCTGCAACGCTGCTCAGAACTATTGTCAGGATGAGTATTCTAAGATGTTTCATAAGTTTTAGTTGTGTGTTACGAAATTCGTGGGACAAACTCTTGTTGCTGTTAAGGCTACTTATTTTGTATCCCGCTTTCTGTTCAAGTTTTTCTGATGTGCCGATTCGCGTCTGCTGTCGGCTTTCACTTTGGAGAGATTTGCTGGTTTCTGCTCCGTGAGTGGCAGTGCGCGAAGTGTCCAGTTTTGATCAACATCCCAATTGGCGCGAACGGTTATCGGCGCGGACAGATAGAAAACCTCCTCGGCTTGACGCTGCGTTGCATACTCGCCCACATCCCACTTACCATTGCCGTTACTGTCCAAGAAGCAGCGGACATAATAAGTGCCGGGGCGGACATAGAAGAAGTCGGCGCGCTGGTTCTTCACCTTGAGTTGTCGCTCCACTTTCGTATCGCTCGAGAGCAACTGTACTATGGCCGTGCTGTCGGCATCGGGGATGGTGATGAAGAGAGAGCCTACATCCTCGGCCGTAGCAATGCTGATGTCGTGCGTGCTCGACTTGTTGACCAACCCCGACATACCTACCACTGCGGCACTGTCTACGGCGAGCCGATACTTCTGTCCGGGTCGCCATTCTCCTATGAGGCGGAATTTCAGCAAGCCAGTGCGCTCCAGGCGGAAGGGAGCTGCCGTTTCAGTACTGTCCACTTTGTGGAAGAGATGAAACTTCGACGAATCCACAGATAAGAGGGGTTCTTCGAGGGAAAAGTTAACATTGTCGATAGGTGTGAAGGGACTCGCCGTTTGTGTGCTCATCTTGAGCGCTTCCACAGGCATACGCTCCTGCGTATAGTCTCCGCGCTTGTGTCGCTTCTCCAGCTGCTTTTGCCAGCGGGCTTCTTTCTCGGCTCGTTCCTTATCGAGGCGAGCGTTGGTCAGTCGCGGCACCAGCTCCATGGTGTCCGTTCGCTCGTAGAGCTGATGTGTTGAATCATTCGTGGCTTGGTAGCTGTAAAGGAAGCGGAGCGTGTCGTTGTGGGCCACGTCGGGTTGTTGAATCCAATAAGTGATGGTGTCGCTGTGTGCCGAGTGGTCCTCAATGAGCGCCTTGGAGGCATCGAAATTCAAGCCGCGCACCACGGGGCGTTTATCGTTTGGTGCGGTGAAATAAGCCGTGAAGCGCGTAGGAATATCGCGCTGCATTTTCAGAAGGGAATGAATCACCGATGTTTCCTGAAATGCCAACAGAATAATATCGTCGGGCGTGAAATGGGTATAATTGATGGTGCGGATAGAATCATAATGAATCGTATCGGCCCATACGGTGTCGTAGCGCACATCGGGGTAGCACGACGGTTCGAAGGACTTGGTCGTAAACGCCAACTTCTCGCCGCGGGTGTACTTAAAGTCGCCGTCCATGTCTTGCAGGACAAAGACGCGATACGTGCCGGGCGCAACGCCTTTGATGCTGAAGCGACCGTGGCTGTCAGTACGCGCCACGCGCTCCAATGGGGTGTTGGTGAAAGCCGTATCGTTCAGATTCGAGTGGAGGCCTACGAGGATGCCCGACACAGGGGTCAGATTGCTCGCATCAAGCACTGTGCCGCCCACTTCCATTGTGTCGACGCTTTCTCCCGTAGAGAAATAGTAGGTGAATTGCCCTAACGGATTGCCCTCCGTGGCATCTGTGATGGCATTGGAGAAATCTACCGTGTAGGTTGTATTAGGGCGGAGTTTGTCCATCAGTTCTATGCTCACCTGTCGCCCGCTGACTTTTATCTCCGGTACTTCCAGCTGTGGCGGGGATACTACCACCTTTTCGGACGCATTTTCCAGCTTCACATTCTCGCTGAATGTCAGCGTGATTTTCTTAGCTTTTTTCACGTTGCTCTCTCCTAATTGTGGCGACATTTGGAGCACGCTGGGCGGGGTCTCATCATACGGGCCGCCGTCGGGGCCTGAGCCTGGATTGGCACAAGAGGCCAGTCCTGCCGCTAAAGCAAGCAACAGGAAAAAAGGGAGGATGTTGCGCGATATATTCATAAACTTGTAGGTTCTTGTATTTGTATCTGTATGCCGACTGGTGGGATGAATCAGAGCTGCCTGAGACAATCAACACTCAAGGTCACTTGTTCAAGGCTATCACTTCTTCAATGATGGAGCGGTTATTGGCCAGGCGCGGCACCTTGTGCTGCCCGCCCAGTTTGCCTTTCGAACTGAGCCAGTCGTGGAAGAGATCCGTGCGCCCCACTATGATTTCCAAGGGTTGGAGGGTGATGTCCTTGTGTCGCTTGGCTTCGTAGTCGCTGTTGAGGTTTTGAAGCGTGCGGTCAAGTATGGTGGCAAACTCCCCAACGTTGGCGGGCATCTTCGTAAACTCTATGACCCACTGGTGGCGGCACTTGCCCGTTTCGTCCATAAAGACGGGGGCGGCCGTGTATTCTCTCACCTGTGCGCCTGTCTGCTGGCAGGCTTCGGCCAGTCCTTGTTCGGCGTTGTCCACAATGAGTTCCTCGCCAAAGGCATTGATGAAACTCTTGGTGCGACCAGAGATGACGAATTTGTAGGGCCTTGTCTGCGTGAAGCGCACGGTGTCGCCAATCTGGTAGCGCCACAAGCCGCAGCTCGTGGTAATGACGATGGCGTAGTTGCGGTTTGTTTCCACCTCCCAAAGGGGCACAACCTGCGGCTGCTCCTTCCCGACATCCTCCAAAGGTATGAACTCGTAGAACACACCGTAGTCGAGCATCAGCAGCATAGCCGGATCGGCCAAATCGCTTTGCAAACCGAAGAAGCCCTCGGAGGCGTTGTAGGTTTCCATATAGTGCATCCGCGGGCTGCGTATCAAACTGCGGTACAGTTCGCGGTAGGGCGTGAAGGCAATACCGCCGTGGAAGAACACTTCCAGATTGGGCCACACCTCGTCGAGGTATTGTTTGCCGCTGAGTTCGAGGACGCGCGTGATGACACCCATCATCCACGACGGCACACCCGACAAATTCGTCACGTTCTTCCGTAGTGCCTCTCGCGCGATGAGGTCGCGCTTCTCCTCAAAGTCGCTCAACAGCGCCACGCGCTTCTTGGGGACACGGAAAAGATTAACCACGGGATTGATGTTCTCAATCAGAATGGCGCTCAAGTCCCCAACGAGCGAGCCGGGGAGGTTATAGTTCGACTGATGGCTACCGCCCAAGATGAGGGCGCGCCCATCAAAGAGTCGGCTCTTGGGATTGTTTTGCAGATAGAGGGCCACTGCGTCGGTGCCACCTGCATAATGCGTGTCGCGAAGTCCAGCGGAGGAAACGGGAATAAACTTCGATTTGTCATTGGTCGTACCGCTCGATTTGGCATACCATTCCACGCCACCCTTCCAAAGCACATCGCGCTCACCATGGCGCATGCGGTCGATGAAGTCTTTGAGCTCTTCATAGGTGTTCACGGGAACGGCGTGGGAAAACTCCTCGTAGGAACGGATTTCGCCAAACCCATGGTCACGCCCATAGGCTGTCTGGGCCGCTTCGCGCAGCAAGCGCGCCAGCACCTTTCGTTGGATTTCTTCCGCATCTGTGGCATAGCGCGCTATCGCTTTCAAACGGTGTAGGAAAAACGGGCGCGCCAATTTTGTTATACTCATTCCGTTCTATTTTCTTGCTTTAAGAAAGCAAAGATAACCCTTACGGCGGGGAATGCAAAAGCATTCCGCCCTTTTAGTAACACTTAATATTCCCCAGCCTGCACAGAGCAACAACCCCACCCTTCTTCCTCGCCCCCATCTCAGGGGAATTTAACCGTAGCTTACAGAGCGGGATGAATATCTTAGTTTTTGTCAAATGGATTCTTACTCTATTCCTCCGCCAGTGGCTCAAAACTGAGCGCGCTTCCGTATGTGAGTAGCGGAGTGTGCCTTCTGCTCGTTGATACAATAAGGCTGTCCGTCAGCCTCCTTATTGTGTCGGCCGATAGCCTTATTCTGCCCGCCGATAGCCTTATTGTATTGACGAGCCTCTTTAGCCTAAAAACGGGCAATTCTGCTCAAAATTTTCAGCAAAAAGGAGAAAACGACAAGTTGAACGGAGAAAATGGAGAATTTTTGTGAGAGTGCTGCTCAATATGTTTTGAAGAAAAAGTCAGTTTCTCAAAGATGCAGAAAAATGGGAGTGTAAGTGAGAAAATGTGAGTGTAAATAAATCGGCTACAAAATAAGCGGTCAAAAGTGTTGCTGAAAGCTATGCTCGCGCAGGTCTTTTCGCGCCGCTAACGGAAAGGAGGGACAAATACTGGACTATGCGTGAGTTTTTCTTTGCATTTATTGTAGCTTAAAATTTGTTATGAA
Source organism: uncultured Alloprevotella sp. (assembly GCA_963535845.1). Classification (GTDB taxonomy): domain Bacteria; phylum Bacteroidota; class Bacteroidia; order Bacteroidales; family Bacteroidaceae; genus Alloprevotella. The sequence continues at coordinate 5,466 of CAUSYJ010000025.1, read as the reverse complement.
TCTGTGTAGATATGCAGAATATGTCTTACATTTGCATAATGCAATACTGTAATAGATACAATACAATTTTTTTAATTCATAAATCCAACGACTGATGAAACAGTTCAAAAAAACCTTGCTATTCCTGCTGACGCTGGCTCTTTTGCCCGCGATGCAGGTTTTTGCACAGCAACTCCAGCAAATCCCGCAGCTGCCTATTGACCCGGCAGTTCGCATGGGTGTCCTGCCCAATGGCATGACCTATTACATCCGTCACAACAATCTTCCTGAGAAGCAGGCTTTCTTCTACATCGTGCAGAAGGTGGGTTCCGTGCAGGAAGAGGAATCGCAACGCGGTCTGGCTCACTTCTTGGAGCACATGGCCTTTGGCGGAACAACCAACTTCCCCGGTAACGGCATCATCAACTACACGCAAAGAATCGGCGTTAAGTTTGGCGAGAACCTCAACGCCTACACCAGTACGGACGAAACGGTGTACAATATCGACAACGTACCTGTGACGCCGGCTAACCTTGACAGCTGCTTGCTCATTCTTCACGACTGGAGCCACGACTTGCTCCTCACACCGGAGGAAATCAAGAAGCAGCGCGGCATCATCCACGAAGAGTGGCGTTTGCGCTCAAGTGCCAGTCAGCGCATCTTGAACCGCAACCTCGAGAAGCTCTATCCGGGTTCACGCTACGGCAAGCGCATGCCAATTGGTTTGATGAGCGTGGTGGACAACTTTAAGCCCGAGGAGCTCAAAGCCTACTACCGCAAATGGTATCGCCCCGACTTGCAGGGCATAGTAGTGGTGGGCGACTTCGACGCTGCTCAAATGGAGGCTAAGGTTAAGAAACTCTTCTCTGACCTGCCCAACCCGAAGAACGAAGCTAAATATGAGAGCTATCCTGTGCCTGACAACAACGAACCTATCTATGTTATCGACAAGGACAAGGAACAGACTGTTGGCGTGATGGAGATCATGTTCAAGACAGAACCCATGGATCGCAACATGCGCGGTTCTCAGTATTTCCTGATGCAGAACTATTTCACCACACTGGCCACTTCGGCTCTGAACCAACGTTTCAGCGAAATGACACAAAAGCCCGACTGCCCATTTGTTCAGGCAGGAGTGGACTACGGCACTTATCTGCTCTCCAAGACGTGCGACGCATTGTCCGTTTACATCGTTCCGAAGCCTGGTAAGGATGCTGAAGCTGTCAAGGCCGTTATGGCGGAAATCAAACGCGCTAACAAATTCGGTATTACAGAGACTGAGTTGATGCGCGCAGATGATGAATTCCTCAGCAGCTTGGAGGCCGTTTACAACAACCGCGACAAGCAGAAGAGTAGCTACTACATCCCGCAGTACTACCGCCACTTCCTCGAGGGTAACGCTATCCCCAGCATCGAAACAGAGTATAACCTCTACAAGATGATTTCACAACAGCTCCGCGCATCCAAGCAGCTCGCTCCTGTGGTTAGCCAGATGGTGGCTGAACTGACGGCACGCACCGACACGAACTTCGTGTTCCTCGCTATGTATCCTGAAAAGGACGGCGTTGTTGTGCCTACTGAAGCACAGATGAAGGCGGCCGTTGCAGCAGGTATGGCTGAAAATGTTACTGCCTATGTAGACAATGTGAAGAACGAGCCACTCATCACCAAACTGCCCAAGGCTGGCAGCGTGAAGAAGCAGGAGGCTGCCGACTTCGGTTACACTAAATGGACACTCTCTAACGGTGCAGTGGTCTATTTCAAGAAGACGGACTTCAACGAGAGCCAGATAATCATGAGCGCACAAAGTGCGGGTGGTTTGAACGAACTGAACATTAAGGACCCCAAGACACTTGTCAACGCGCAGATGGCTGCTGACATCGTGGACGGTACGGGTCTGGGCAACTTCAAGCAGACGGAGCTGGAAAAAGCTTTGGCTGGCAAGCAAGTGAGCCTTAGCTCATCCATCAACAACGATACTGAAAGTCTCGGCGGAAGCTCTACTCCGAAAGATTTGCGCACACTCTTCGAGATGCTCTACCTCAAGTTTACGGCTATTGGTAATGATCCCGAATCCTACAACAATACCTTGCTGAGCATGAAGACGCAGTTGGAGAACGCTGAAAAGGTTCCCGAAACGGCTTTCTCTGATTCTATCCGCACCACTATCTATGGTCACGATGCACGCCTCCGCACGACGGAACAGAAAAAGGCTGACTTCGCTCTCTATGACTATCAGACGATGCAGAAGATTTATCGTGAGCGTTTCAACAGCCCATCAGATTTCACGTTCTTCTTTACGGGTAACATCAATGTTGATTCTCTGAAGCAGTTCTGCGAACTTTATCTCGCTTCTATCCCAGCTGCTAATAAGAAGGAAGTACGCCGCGATCCGAAACTCGAACTTGTCAATGGTCAGGTGACCAACAAGTTTGTACGCTCTATGGAAACACCGAAGGCTAACATCGTTATCCTCTACCACGGCAACCATCCCTACTCTCTCAAAGAGGCGCAAATCATCAACGCTTTTGGTTCTGTGCTCGACGACCGCGTACTCCAGAGCGTTCGCGAAAAGGCCAGCATTGCCTACAGTACGCAGGCTGGTGCTAACGCAAGCTATGGTTTCCGCCCGCAGTATTCTGTTCAGCTCTACTGCCCTGTGAAGCCTGCCAATGTGGACCAGGCACTTCAGCTCATGAATGAAGCTATCAAGGAGATTGCAGAAAAGGGCGTGACCGCCGAAGAACTTGACAAGGTGAAGAAGTTTGAGATTAAGGAATACCAGGAAAGCCAAAAGAATAATGGTTACTGGCAAGGTCTTATCTCTGCTAAAACTTTCTGGAACCAAGACGGTCGCACAGGCTACGAGGCTGCAGTGAACGGCGTAACAAGCCAAGACATTCAGAACTTTGCTAAAAACGTGCTTCTCAAGCAGAATAACAAGTGCACCATTATCATGATGCCGGAGAGTTTGCACGAAACTGAATAAGTAAACCTCAAATGGGTCATTCGGCCCTACATTTTTCAAAGGCCATCCAACGCAGTGTTGGGTGGCCTTTTTGTATGGAGAAACGAGAGGGAGAGAGGGATTGATGAGAAAGCCCCCTCCATCTCCCCCATGAGGGGGAGTGCTCGGCTACCACGTGGAATTCTTGGGTGGCCTTTTTATTTGGAGAGACTAGAGGGAGAGAGGGATTGATGAGAAAGACCCTCCATCTCCCCCATGAAGGGGGAGTGTTCGGCTACCACTTAGGATTCTTGGGTATATTCTGTGTGGTGCGAGTTATTCCTACTGGATTGACCAGAAAGGAGGAGTAATAAAATATTGCTGAGTATATTTCTCCGTACACAAAAGAAAAGCGCCCAAGCGGGAGAGCCGGGCGCTATGAGAGAAAGTAGGTTGCAAATGGTGCAACTTACTTGATGAAGATTTTGCGAGATGTGCCGTTGCTCAGGCGTACGATGTTCATACCTTGCTGGGGAGCGTTGAGACGCTTGCCGTCTACGCTGTAGTAAGCAACAGGAGTTTCGCTACCAGCGATGGTTACGTCGTTCACGCCAGTATGTGTGGCGTAGGACTGAACCTTTGTTTTGCAGGCGTTCACGATGTAGTTGGTGGTGGGGTCAACGATAAAGGCTACTACTTCCAACATCTTTTTGTTTTGATAGATGGGATATTTGGCGGGGTTCTTTGCTTTGTCGAGGTTGAAAGTGTAATTGTGGGTGTAGTCCGTATCTGCTGTCATCTTAGTGGGCAGGCTGTTAGCGATACCATGTTTGCTGGAACGATCGCAAGCCACAAAATTGAACGTTAAGCCTTTGATGAGATAGCTACCATTGGTGAACGGTTTCATTTCTTCTTCCGGGAAAGTACTACCTTCCCCCACCAGATTGTTTCTCTGCCCCCATCCGTCTTGATGATAAGGGTCACCGGCTTCGGTCAAACCGTTGGCCACGAGTATGTAGCCTATTTGGTAGTTTGCATAGCCCAAGTCGCGTGTTGAGAAAGTGCTGGACTGCGCTTGGATTTGTGTTTCAGCCTCGTCCGTAAAGTAAGCCTTCACGCTGATGTTCATTGGTGTGAATCTCTTGTTTCTCTGTTCCACCAAAGTTTTCATGCCGAAACCTGAACCAGATCTGCCGTGGTAAGGATCAATGTTTTTTTCCTCTCGGTCAATGGAAGCCGTGGGGAAACCTCCGATGGAGATGGGGAAGTCCTGCGAAAATGCCATGGGGTCTCGGTCGTGGTAGGCCACACCGATGAAATCCTCCTTTAGCGCTTTTGCCAGCAGTTCCATGCTTACAAATCCCTTGGGACACCAAGGACACCATGTTCCAGTGTATTCTTCCACAAGTGAGCGCTTTTTAGGAATGGAAGAATAGACGTTCATCTTCTGTGTGGCAGAAGGGAGCTTGTCTTGATTGGCTTGGTTGTTGACTTTGTTGATAGTAACAGTGAGCGGACAAATGCCTTTTTGAGTCATTTGAGGCAGGGTGATATTGAAATTTGCCGACCGGCCAAAATGCACCGGTATAGGGGTGCTGAACTCTTGATGGGCTGAATGGCTGCTGCCGTTAATTTCATAGGTGTAGTCAACAGAGCTGATTGCGGACGTTCCATGGTTGTGGATGCTAAGCTCTATTTCCGGTTGAGCTCCAAGCTGTGTGATATTGTCTGCAAAAGACACACCAGCAGCGTTGGCGGATGCTCCAGTCAGAATGACCTGCATGGCCAAAGACTTTCTCAAGAATGCGCTTTTCTTTTTCCATATGCGGAAGGTACGCCCCGTGAATACCCATAAATTATTCTCCGACGGTTGGTTGACAGTAACAATAGGATTATTGGAAGTCTTATCAACGTTGAAAGTGTAGCCAGCATAAATGCCCTCCTCCGTAATGGTGTAGGGTCGGGAGAGGGTGACGTCGATCCAGCCGGCCTTGATGGTGAAACTGTCGACCAGCACATCGGCTACATTCTGACCGTTGTTCACATTTAGTTTCTTACTGAGGAAAACAGCTCCCTTGGAGAGATTCTCGGCATCGTCTGCAAAAGGAATGCGTAGGTGAGAGATGGTGAGGCCCACGAGTGCTGGGTCTTTGAGCAGCATAGCCACTCCATAGTTTTCGATTCTCTTGGTGCCCCACGTTGTAGTAGGTCCTGACTCGTAAGCACCATAGGTTAGTGTGTTACTACTTTGTGCCGCTGCAGGCATGAAACCTGTGCACAGCAGGGCAAGACAGAGCAGAAAGGAAACAAGTTTTTTACGTTGCATATATCTTTTATTGATTAGGATAGTAGCATGGTATGGGAGCAAACACTGGATCAACAAGCCGCTATTCAGCAACAACTCGTGGGTAGGTGTTCGCTTGTCTTCGTATAGATCTGCTTCTATGATAGATGATATATATACCAAAAAACAGGAAAATCAGACGAAGAACAAAAATAGTATAAACTCTGATAAAATCATTCCTTTCTTCAAGTTATTT
>CAUSYJ010000024.1:0-15346 GCA_963535845.1 uncultured Alloprevotella sp. | reverse complement strand
AAAAATCAGAACTGACTGACTCACAAATCATTCACGCTATTTCGCCTTTTCTTGAGCCTTGGGGATAGATTTTTATTCAAAAAATAGAAAAAGTGAGCATTTTTTATTAAAATCTGCACTATCTGCCTCAGTTTGCGTAGGCCGGAGGCGCGCATTTTCTGACAGATACTGCGGATTTCTATTTTGTTAACATCTATTTCGCCCTGGGTCAATGTCAAGAAAAGGGCGGGCTTATGCTAAGGCTGAATTCTTACTGTTTGCAAAAATCTCTCACCTTCTTATGGAGGTATAGCTATGGGAGGTGTATAGACTCACTTGCTTGTGCTGAAATCTTCAATAATTCAGCCAAAGGAGGCACTTATTCGGCTGTTTCGGGCTTGCGGAAGAAGGAGAAATTCACACTGCCGTAGGCGCGGTGCTCTAAGAACTCTGGCAGGTGACTGAAGTTGTAGTTTTTGCCATGTTCAAGAATGAAGAGTCCACCAGCCTTGAGGCAATCGCTCTTCAAGACACGTTCAGGCAGCTCGGGCAACTCCGGAAGTATGTAAGGAGGATCTGCAAAAACAAGTTCGAAGGGTTGCCTACAACGTTCAATAAATTTTAGCGCATCGCCCTGCAAGAGATTGGCAGCATCGTCGTTGAGTTCATGCAGTACGGCACGGATAAACATATAGTGCTGGCGATCCTTCTCCACAGTGGTCACCTGCGGACATCCGCGGGAGAGCAGCTCGAGCGTGATACTTCCCGTGCCCCCAAAGAGGTCGAGCGCGGTGGTTTCCTCAAAGTCGATGTACGATCGCAGTACGTTGAATAGATTTTCCTTTGCAAAATCGGTCGTTGGGCGGGCTTTGAAAGTGCGCGGCACATCGAAGCGGCGGCCTTTATATTTTCCAGTAATTACTCGCATAGTTTATTCCATCAAGAAAGTTATCATATCATAGGGCACACCAGGAGTGGTGGCCACAATGGAACGGTTGTATTCGGCCGTAGGATTAACGCCATAGACATTTGCCGCAAATTGTCGGAAACCTTCTACCGTCTTTTCGCGTTCAGCCTTATTGCCTGTGATGAAAAATGAATCCTGCCGTGTGTCAGCTCCCAGTTTTTGAGCCGCATTAAAGGCATAGTAAGACGCATCCGCTGTGTTGTGAATCTCGTAAGTATTGATGAGTTCTAGGCGGGTATAGTTAAAGGCCGCAAAGTCCATTGCATTGTCGTGGATATGGCAGAAAAAGCGGCGGCCAGTACCATTGCTCAGTCCTTTGTGGGAGAGATGAGCCAGCAGAGAGGTGAGCGCGGAGGTGTAGTGAACTTGCCCGAACACTTCCTCTATGGCGCGACACACTTCCTCCTTCATGCCGTAGAGCAGGACTGCATTGGCACACGGCAAGGTGTCGTAGAAAACACGGTGAGGACGCTCCTGGTGGAATACATATTTATAGATGTTCGTGCAGTCCTCCTCTTGAAAGTCGGCCAGTGGTACGGGAGTGACGGGTTGACAGCAGAGTATTTCGATGTGACTGGTCGGAGCCTGCAATAGTTCTTCGCGATCCATGGCTTCACGCAGATTTTGCAACAACGAAAACTCTTGGCGCAGTTGCCAGGAGGAGAAAGCAAAGAGCGGTTCGCGGCGTAGTTCGTAGCGCGCAAAGCAGAGGCGAGTGTCAGATACTCGGATGGTAAGCTTTGTGGGAAAATGGCTCGTTTCCATAGGATGTCAGAATGAATATGTTGCGCAAAAAAGAAAGGAAATATCGATTTGTCCGTGAGCAAGTGGCGTGGAGGCTCAATATTGTTTATACCTCTTCTTCTCCATCACCTGTTTGTTCGTCGGAGTGATTTTCAAAGATAGGTTTTAAAAGGAAGTGTCCAAGCGGAATTGCTGCAAAAACTCCGATACTATTAGCCAATAAATCAGCCCAGTCCCCACTCCGGTAAGTAGTCTGCGATTGTAAAATCTCTATTACCCCGCTCATCAAGATAGGTGCTATGATGGCAAAGCAGACAAGCCAGCGAAAATCTTCTCGCCCTGTGGCTTTGAGGCGTTCCCACCAGATGGTGGAGCAAGTGCCAAAGTACATCGCGAAATGAACCAACTTGTCGATGTTGGGAATACTGACATTCGGCATTCCCTCTGTGGTGTCGAAGCATAGCATCCAGATAAGCGCCACGCAGATAAGCGAAAACGGATATTTCCTTAGTATGCTCATCTGTATCACCAGAATTTGTTGTGTTCCGGAGAGTATTCGAAACCAGCTGTAGCCAGTTGTTTTTCGATACTTGCGCGTTCAACGTCCTCTTTCTTGCAGAGTTCGTCGAGCGACTTATAGTTGTCGCGGAGTTTCATATTGATGACGCTGTATAGCATCATGGGATCTTTGGGTAGTTCCATTGTGTTGAGATATAAATTAAAGAAGTCAGAACGTAAGCTAAAGAGAGTCATCGACAAACCAAGGTTGTTGATAGATATATACCTGCTACGTTGCTGGGCAGCAAAATTACAAATAATTTTCTACTTTTGTATCACAATGATATACGAAGAACTGGTTGAACAGATAGCGCAGGAATTCCATTTTCCTTTTACTTCCAAACAGCGCGAAGCCGCGGAGAAACTGGCACATTTCCTCGTGCTGCCGCGCCCGCAAGCTGCATTTATCCTTAGGGGCTATGCGGGAACGGGTAAGACCTCACTTGTGGGTGCACTGGTTAGAGTGATGCAGAAATTGGAGAGACCTGTCCAGCTGCTTGCGCCGACGGGACGGGCCGCCAAGGTGTTTAGCGCCCACGCAGGTACTGCTGCCTATACGATTCATAAGACCATCTATCGGCAGCAAAGCTTTAACGGTGAGGGGACGCGCTTTTCGCTCGGCTTCAATAAGTTTCCCTACACGCTTTTCATAGTTGACGAGGCTTCCATGCTGAGCAATCAAGGCGGCATGGGAAGTATCTTCGGAACGGGCCTATTGCTCGATGATCTTCTCCAATATGTCTATGGTGCTGAGGGTTGTAAACTGCTCTTTGTGGGCGATACGGCACAGTTGCCACCAGTGGGAGAGGACGAAAGTCCTGCGCTTCGTGGCGATGTCCTTCGTGGTTATGGTTTAGATGTAGATGAGGCCGATTTGACCGAAGTTGTGCGCCAGTCGAAAGGTTCTGATGTGCTGAGCGGCGCCACTCGTTTGCGCGAACACTTATCTGAAGGATTACAGGATATGCCCGTGATTCAAGGAAGTAGGCGCGGAGAGGTGCGCTTCCTGCCCGGAGACGAACTTATAGAGACACTTGTCGATGCATACAGCGATTATGGCACAGGCGATACTATAGTTGTGACGCGTTCCAATAAGCGGGCCAATGTCTACAATGGAGGTATCCGTGCGCGCATCTTTGATCGCGAGGACCAACTGGCTCGTGGTGATTTGGTGATGGCTGTGAAAAATAATTATTTCTGGACCGAGCAATTACTAAAGACGCTCGGACAGAACGACCGCTTACCTTTCGATTTCATTGCAAATGGAGATACGGCCGAAGTTGTTAGTATTCGCAACGTACACGAGCAATATAGTTTTCATTTTGCTGATGCTACGCTCCGCTTTCCTGATTATAACGACTACGAGATGGACTGCCGCGTGCTGCTTGATACGCTGACCAGCGAATCGCCTTCGCTAACGAATGAAGAGCAGGAACGTCTCTACCAAAACGTACTGGCCGACTATGCTTTTCTCTCAACGAAGAAAGAGCGCATGAAACAGCTCCGCCAAGATCCTTACTATAATGCCTTGCAGCTCAAATATGCTTACGCCGTCACTTGTCATAAGGCTCAGGGCGGGCAGTGGAGCCGCGTTTTTGTGGACCAAGGCTATCTGCCGCCCGAGATGGATTTGACAGCGTATCTGCGTTGGCTCTACACTGCCTTTACGAGAACCACCAGCAGACTCTATCTTGTGAATTGGCCGGAGAGTCAGCGCGAAGAACTTAAGGAAGATAGTTGAATCTATTTCGGTTCTCCGCACCACTCTGATAAGACTTAGAGAAAAGCTCCTCAAAGATGTGTTATTAACCGACTGATTTAGCAGCAGTTTGTCAGTAAGCGATGTAGAAAAATTGGGAGATGTGGCGTAAAATCCTAAATTTTCCTGTATTTTTGCGAAAGAAGGGAACCAGGATATTTATTACAACAAGGGATAGAAAAGATGTGGACGGAAGTTCTTCTATATATAATAGTGATTGCATACGCTGTATTCATCATGAGTACGGCTATAGTCATCGTTTTGGAGAACCGCCAGCCAGCCAAGACTATTGCGTGGCTCATTGTGATATGGCTGTTGCCCATCATAGGCCTTATATTCTTCTATTTCTTCGGACAAAACGTTCGGCGTGAGCATCATTTCCGCAGACGTGCTTATGACTGCATCACGCAGCGTATGCTGGAAGTTTGCGCCGAGCCTTCTACTCGTGAAATTCCAGCACATTTTCTTCCGCTCGCTGAAGGTATTGAACGGAATCATTATAGTATAATCACAGGCAATAATTCTGTTGTTCTGTTGCCTTCGGGGCGCGAGTTTCTCCACGCTTTGTTGCGCGCCATTTATGCCGCAAAAAATCACATACATATAGAGACGTATATCATTGAAGACGATGCAATCGGCCAGCTTGTTGCAGATGCTCTGGCGGACAAGGCGCGGGAGGGCGTAGAGGTCCGACTTCTCTATGATGATGTGGGATGTTGGCGTGTCCCTGAGACTTTTTTCCATCGGCTAGAAAAGGTTGGTGTTCGCTGTGCGGCTTTTGAACCCGTACGTTTCCCTTCTTTGACGCGAAAGGTTAATTATCGCAATCATCGCAAGGTTTGTGTTATCGATGGTCATACGGGGTTTATTGGCGGCATGAATCTCGCGCTTCGCTACGCCCCACTTCGCCATGCCGACTGGTTAGATATGCAGCTGCAGCTCAAAGGTGAGAGTGTCGGAGTCCTACAACGCGTGTTTCTTTCCGATTGGTATTTTGTAACGGAAGAATTGAAAACAGAGCGGTGCTATTTCCCTCCATCCACAGAAGTATTTGGTCGACAGCTCACTCAAATAGTTTTCAGCACACCTTTTGCGCAGTATCCAGAGATTGCCTATTCGCTCTCGTGGCTCATACAGAATGCTCGCAAATACATTTATATACAGTCGCCTTACTTTGTTCCGACAGAAGCTTTCTTGCAGGCGTTGCAGACGGCAGCCCTTGTGGGCGTTGATGTGCGTATTATGTTGCCCGAGAAACCTGATTCTCAATTTCTTCGCTGGGTCAACGAGAGTTTTTTTCAAGATGTACTGATTTCTGGCGTAAGGATATTCCTCTATAAAGGCGGTTTCCTGCACGCTAAAGTACTCGTTGCCGACGACGAAGTTTGTTCTGTCGGATCGGCCAATATGGATTTCCGTAGTTTTGAGAACAATTTCGAGGCCAATGCTTACGTTTACAATCAGCAGACGGCAACTAATTTGCGGGATCTCTTTTTGACTGCGCAAGAGGATTGTGAAGAGGTTTGCTACGAGGATTGGAAACACCGGCCTTTATGGCGGCGTCTGCTCGAATCTCATGCCCGCGTTTTCTCACCTTTGATGTAAGTATCAACAGAAAAAACTTACTGTCCGTTTTTATTATTCTAATGAAATATATCCCTTTCAAAATATTGCGGAGAAATACTGTTTTTCTCGGCTTCTCCCATTTTCGCATGCACTTATTATTGCGGTGCGTGTGCTTCTCTGTTTTACTCCTTTGTTTCGCTTTTGTAGCTTCCGCTCAGTCCGTAAGTGAAGATGAGGCTCGGGCACGTGTAGCTTCCTATTTCAAGCAGAGCGGCCAACGTAAAGCTGCTGTCCATCCGCTCACCCTGCGCACTTCTCCTGCCTCTTATCTGTTTGTGGCGGGCAATAAGTTTGTTCTCGCGGCCGCTGATGATCGCCTTCCCGAAGTACTGGCTTACGGCACTTACAAGGCTCGCGTCATTCCACCCGCGCTTTCCACTCTTTTGCAGCAGTATGACCGCCTCTTGCCCCTGCTGCCCACTGAAGCGCACCATTGTTCTGTTCCTGCTTTCTCGGGACGTGCTGTCGCCCCCTTGCTCTCTTCCATTCGCTCGCAGGGACATCCCTATAATTTAGCTTGTCCTTTCTTTCTCAACGCCGATTCTGTTCTCAGTTCGGAGCGTTGCGTGGTTGGCTGTGTGGCTACGGCCTTAGAGCAGATACTGACTTATTATCAGCGCGTCTATACTTTGCAAGATACGCTCAAAGGTTGGACAACAAAAAACTACCAGATACCCGACATTAACCCTGGAGCGACTGTCGATTCAAGGCTGATACTGCCGCACTACACTGGTGCGGAATCCGCTGCGTCCATAGATGCCGTTGCCCGTTTGAGCTATTATCTCGGCCAGGCCGTTCACATGAATTGGGGGCTGCGAGAAAGTGCTGCCAGCTCTTATCGTGCCATCGAGCCGCTGCAGCGCGTTTTTGGTTTGAAGTATGTACACTATCTCGACAGTTATAAGTACGATCCCTCTGCTTGGGTAGCAGCTATCCGTAACGAAGTAGAATCCGGACGCCCAGTATATTGTGCTGGCAATGTTCAGCATCTTGGTGGTCATGCTTTTGTACTCGATGGGCAGGATAAGGCCGGAAACTTCCATGTCAATTGGGGCTATGGAGGCGATTATGACGGCTATTTCAATTTCGATATTCTTTATTTCCCAGAACCGCTCGGTCAGGAAACGGAAGTAGGAAAGGGAGAGGGTTTCTTTGCAAATAGAGAAGTGTTGTTCCTACATCCCGACAATCTTTCCGTGGAACTCCCCGACACGCTTCAGCGAACGGGGACGGAAATAGCTATCGACTCCGTGCAAATCCTTGATGTTCCCACGCGCGACATATATACGCGCATCCGTCTCTTTGTCAGAAACACCGCTACATACCCACTAACTACTCCTTTTGTCCTATTCACCAATCTCCCCTCCGATACCGACACGTTGCGACAAGCTGACTACGTTGGTATCACCTCTGCAACTTTGCAGTCGGGCGAGGCTAAGACTCTTCTGCTGCATGCGCGCTTCCGTCAGTTGGGCCAGCGTATCCTCCGATTAACGCCCGACGATCGCCATGTCTTCAGTCTTGACACGCTGACCGTCGTAGCGGGGAGCGGATCACAATTGACCTTTTCCGAACCACAGTTGACTTTCCCCTCCGACAGCATTGTTCGCATCACGCTTTCTGTGGAGAATGCGGCCGGTCTTTCCCGTACGGGGCAGTCTTTGGTCTATGAAATCATTCCTGGCCTTGATGCATCGGTGCAGGGCACGCGCCATCCGAAATATATCTATCTAAATAGTGGCGAATCGATGCGAGATACCGTTCTTTTCACCGCGCTCGTTCCTGGCCAAACCTATACGTTGCTCGTGCGCAGCCCGTGGAAGGTAGTGCGCCAAGTTTCGTTCACTCTGCCTGCTACTACGGCCGTTCGTTCCGCCGAAGTTGTGGGGCGAGAGGTTTGGCATCGCCTCGACGGCCTCCGTGTTGCGCGTCCTTCAGAACCAGGAATTTATCTTCGTAACAGTAAGAAAATCATAGTACGATAAAGATGCAAACCGTTACCATTCATACCCGCCTGATTACAAATGTTGGCGGGCAAACTGAAAAGATTCAAAACACATTCAAAGGCACTTGGGGCTTTCGCGACAACCGTCATCTGCTCAGCTACAACGAGACTGACAATGGCGGTCCTACTCATGTTCTCTTCGATATGGCGCAGGCTGAATTGCGGCGTATGGGGCAGGTGCGCTCACGTATGACTTTTGTAGAACGCGAACGTGTCAATTCTCGCTATATCACTCCCCATGGTGAGCTACCTATGCAGATCCACACGCATCGCTATCAGGCAGCCATGTCCGAGGTGGGTGGACGTGTGGAAGTGAGTTACGCGCTCTTCTTAGCAGGAAGCCATGTGAGCGACAACAAATTGCTCATCGAATGGGAAGTGCTCAACTAGTTTTCCATCCGTTATTTCATATTCTATCACTCTCAAGCACATCCCTCCGCGGGAGGTGCTTTTTGTTTGTACCAGTTGAATTGATTACTTTTGCCGACTGAAAAAAACTTACAACTTATGCAAGATCCACGACATATACACATCAAAGACTTTTCCTACAACTTGCCCGACGAGCGCATTGCAAAACACCCGCTCGAGAAAAGAGATGAGGCCAAGTTGCTCCTCTATAATCAAGAAGGCATAGGGGAAGATGTTTTCCGCAATCTGACAAACTATCTGCAGCCTGGACAACTCATCGTGTTCAATAATACAAAGGTGATCTATGCTCGTCTTCATTTCCGCAAGGCTACAGGTGCTCTCATCGAGGTCTTTTGTCTCGAACCGCACACGCCGTCCGACTATCAGGTGAACTTTTCCACTACGTGCCGTGTCACTTGGACCTGTCTCATCGGTAATATGAAGAAATGGAAAGAAGGACGTTTGGAGCAGGAAATCAAGGTGGGTGATAAATTGCTTACACTGACGGCCGAGCGCGGAGGAGTTTCCGGCACGGGCTTCGAAGTAACTTTCGATTGGAACGATGATACCGTTGCTTTCTCCGAGATTCTCGATGCGATAGGTGAATTGCCCATACCGCCATATTTGAATCGCGACACGGAACAACGGGATTTGGAAGAGTACCAAACGGTCTATTCTAAGATAAAAGGCTCAGTGGCAGCTCCCACTGCTGGCCTTCATTTTACCGACGAATTGTTGTCGCAGCTTGATGCTCACGGCATAGAGCGCGATGAGATTACGCTCCATGTAGGTGCGGGAACGTTTAAGCCTGTCAAGAGTGAAGAGATCGAAGGGCATACTATGCACAGTGAATGGATTGCTGTGGCGCGCACTTCGATTGAGAAACTAATTGCTCACGGCGGGCAATGTATCGCCGTGGGTACTACGTCGGTGCGCACCCTTGAGAGCCTTTATTATATAGGTGTAATCTTGCAGCAGAATCCCAATGCTACCGAGGAAGAGTTGCGCGTGCCGCAATGGATGCCCTATGAATATGCAGCGCAAACTGCTGAACCGCTCACCACTTTGCAGGCCTTGCAAAACATTCTCGACTATCTGGAGCGTAACAACCTGCCTACGCTTCACACCAGCACGCAGATTATGATTGCTCCGAGCTATGAGTACCACGTTGTGCGGACGATGATAACGAATTTCCACCAGCCGCAGTCCACTCTCCTCTTACTCGTTTCGGCCTTTGTCAAAGGAGATTGGCGGCGCATCTATAACTATGCACTGGAGCACGACTTCCGTTTCCTTTCCTACGGCGACGGCTGTTTACTCAACTTCTGATGTGTTCTGCCTTCTTTGTCTTGCTGACGAAAGAAAGCGTACCCAACTGCTGAAAAAATGGAAGAAAATAAAAACGAGATATTTCCCATCGTTGATGAAGCGGGGCGTGTTGTTGGACAAGCCTCGCGCGGCCATTGCCACGATGGGTCTAAATTGCTCCACCCCGTGGTTCATCTCCATGTGTTCAATGCAAAAGGAGAACTGTTCCTGCAAAGGCGTCCCGACTGGAAGGACATACAGCCAGGGAGATGGGATACGGCGTGTGGCGGACATGTAGATTTTGGCGAGAGCATAGAGGATGCTTTGGTGCGGGAGGTTTGGGAGGAATTGGGCCTTCGTCCTGCGGATTATCAGCCTGAGTTTGTAACACGCTATGTCTTTGAGTCCAGCAGAGAGCGCGAACTTGTGAATGTCTTTCGCACTACAACTGCTGTGCAGCCTCATCCTTCCGACGAATTAGACGGAGGGCGTTTCTTCTCACCTGAAGAAATCCAACAGCGTTTAGGTTCTGATTTTTTCACACCTAATTTTGAGTCTGAATACACTACTAAATTGAATTCATAGGTTTGTACCTTTTTTAAGCAGCTACTTCTTCTGAGGTAGCTGCATTTGTTTTGTAAACAAACTTCTTATTTTATGGCTGCAAGAATGGCTTGTAATCCAAGTCGGAGTAAAGTTGTCCTCCAACGAGTTCGATTCGTCCGATCTTTCCAATAAAGAGATCTGAGAATACAATAAGGATGTTTGAAAATTTCCTTATTGCGTCAGCCCACGCGATAAGGAAGTCGGCTGGTAGCCTTATTGTGTTTTTGGATGAGATAAGGTCAGAAAATCCTTAGATGAGGATTTTAGTCCCTCTTTTTATGTTGTTGGAGCATATTTTTGAGGTGTGTTTTCAAAAATCAATCCTTTTTTGTTCGATTTTTGAGAAACGAATGAGCAGAAGGCGGCGATTCTGATTCTATTTTGTTCTATGCTGTTGTAAAAATATCGGGCAGTTTTATCTTTCTACTTTATTTCAGTTTTCACGAAGAACGCCCACTGAAACATAGGGCGTTTCAGCAGGCGTGAAGAAGTAATATAAGATTGAAATTATCTGTTTTGTGAATGCTCGGTCTTTATCGGAGAATCAGAAAGAGAATGTCGCCGATGGTAAAGAGAGACCCACCGATGAGAAGGGCAAGACTGCGTTTCTCATAACCGCGACGGAACTCGTTAAGACCAAAAAAGAAAGTGCTGACAGGGATGATCCACAGCAGGTTACTCAGAAAGTAGAACAGGAAGGAGAGAATGGCGTTTTGGCTATAGCCAATGGTGGCTCCGCCAAAGAGAAAGAACACGCTCAGCAGGGCCGGGATGAGATTGAAGAAGGCCAGCGCAAGCAAGTGTTTTGGAAATTCGTTCATGGTTGAGATGTTTAGAATTGGAACGGATTCTGTGCACGATAGCGTTGTTCCATCTTGTTTTCGATATTGGAGTATTCACCATCAAGTTCTTTCGCGCTCTCCGGTTGTAGCTCTAAAGATTTCTTTAGGTCGTCTTCAGCGCCGAGTTTGTCGTTGAGCTGGAGCTTTACAGCCCCGCGAAGTTTATAGGCAACGGCGTTCTCGGGCTGCAACTCTATGGCCTCATCGTAGAGAGCCAAGGCCTTGTCCAACTGATGGTGGAGAGCATAGAATGCCCCTAATTTCTCCATCGCTTCCATACTGAAAGGATTCATTTCGCGCACTTTCAGATACGCTTCCTCGGCTTCTGTGTCGCGGCCTGTGCCTTGCAACGCATCGGCATGCAGCAGAAGAAATTCTTCATTCTCATTGTCGAGCGCCAAAAGAGCCTCGGCATCAGCGAGCACTTCGTTGTACTGTCCCATAGAAGCCAGAATCTGCGCGCGAAGTAGGAGAGCGGCTGGATAATGTTCTTCCTGTTGAAGAGCCTGCGTGAGGAAAGCGATGGCCTGAAAGTCTTGTCCCAGCCCATGTGCAGCTTCGCCCGCAAAATAGAGGGCGCGAGGCTCATCGGGGTGCTGCTCTCTGATTTTGTCAGCAAGAGCTTGTTCTGCCTCGTAGTTCTTTGTCCGTCCGTAGGTGCTGGCCAAGAGGAGGGCTACTTCGAGATTGTCGGGGGCAGCATCCAGCAAATGTTGGAGTTGAGGCACTGCTTCGTCGTACTGTTGAAGAAGGATGAGCACTTCCACCAGATAGCTGCGCGTAGGTGCATCATCGCGAATCTCCAAAGCTTTTGTGAAGCACTGTTCCGCAAATTTGAGTTCACCCATGTTCTTGGCGCGTACGCCGTCGTCATGGAAAATATTGAACATCTTTTCTGTGTCGTTCTTTTGATCGGCTTCCGTTTTAGGTTCGGAAGTTCCAAAGAGGTTTTTGAAGAATCCCATTTAGTTTTATGTCTTTTCGTTCTATTGTCAAATAAGAGTTGTCAGTAGGTAAATCCAATGCGCCACGAGAGCAGCTGCAATGCCGCCACAAGTGTGTGAGATGATAGCCTTTGACGTAAGCTCTCTGTAGCCCAGTGAGTCAAGCATGGCCGTATGAGTACTCAAGAATCCACTCCAGCACATGCCGATGGCCGTGAAAACAGCAATAGCATTTCCGTCGAGCCAACCGTGTTGTGCAAAATTAGGTACAAGTCCTAAGGCCGCTCCAACAGCTCCAAGCGCCGTGATAGGGAAGGCAATCTGATGGGGATCGGAGAAACCGAAGAGCCAGTCAAAGAGCCAGTCCACTTTCTCGGCCAGCATGGGCAGCAGCTGAGTTCCCTCGTAAGCTCCGCCAGAGTATTGTCCCGATGCGGCAGGGCCGAAGGTGAGCATCATAACGAGCGTGGAGATGATGAGTACGCCAGGGATGATGGCAATACCGATGTCGACGCCTGAACGCCCTCCGTCGAGCAGCGCGTTCAAGGTGCGTAAGAATATGCCGTTTTCTTCTTGGTGTTCCACTTGTGCAACCAAAGCGCGCTGGCCTTCGCGTGCTTCGGGGTTTACTACGGCGCTTTCTTCAGCAAAGTTGGGGTACTTCTTGATAATGAAGCGCTGCATTAGGCGTGTGGAAACGATGCAGCCGCAGAAGGCACCGAACAGTCCGATAAGCGGCTCGATGAAATAGCCTTGACCAATCATGAAGATGATAACGATAAGCCCCATTCCGAAAGCTGTACCGAAGTTGGTGAGGGAGATAAACTGATATTTCTTAAAGTAGCTGGCAAATCGCTTGTCTTTGGATAGCGTGATGATAGCTGGATTATCGGATAGGAAAGTCAGCACCGCGCCCAAAGAGGCCACGCCAGGCAAGTTGAATAGCGGACGCATGAGTGGACGCAAGAGTTTTTCGAGCATGTCCACTACGCCAAACTCTACGAAGAGCTTGCCGATAGCGCCAGTAATGACGCAGATGGCCATCAGGTAGAAGCACGTGTTGAGCAATAAGTCGTGCGCCGTCTTCATAATGGTGTTGAGCATATTTGCTGCACCCATTTTGCTGCCCATATAACAGAACAGAGCAGTTATAAGAACTAAGCAAATGACACCTGCTGGGATTTTGTTGAAGATACTTACTTTGGAGGTCTTTTTCATATTGGTATTTTATTTTTAGTCTTTCAGATTGATTGCCACGAGTAAGCTGTCAATGCGCAAAGCTTGCCAGTGTTGAAACATTGCTGCTTATGGCTGCCGCTATCCTTGGGGTATCTTTGACTGTAAAGTTCCGATGAAGTGAGCGTTGTGGTTGTCTTCATTTCTTGCGTAAGGGAAGTTGACAAGATGATTAACATAGGCGCGAATTTACGAGATTATTTTTACTCGCATAATAATTCGGTCTAAAAATGAAAAAGAGATGCAACAAAATGTCACATCTCTTTCTGTAAGTTGGATTATGCGGCTTAGAAACCTCCGCCTTCTGTGCTTTCTTCTTCCTCTCCTGCTTGCGCACCGGGGAAGTCTCCCACATTGTAGCGTATGTTGTCTTTCGCGTATTTATCCTTCGGCTGAGCAGTGCCTTTGGGATGGCCGATCGCAACAATGCTGAGCGGCTTCAGATTTGAGGGAAGTTTCAAAGTGCTACTAACTGAAGTTACGAGCGTCTCGGCTGGATAAACGCCCAACCATACTGCGCCCAGTCCTAAACTATGTGCAGCGAGTAGTATGTTCTGAGTGGCTGCCGAACAGTCCTCTACCCACCATTCTGTAGGTCTATGATCTTCATTCATGAGTGTAGGGTCGCCACAAAT
Source organism: uncultured Alloprevotella sp. (assembly GCA_963535845.1). Lineage (GTDB taxonomy): Bacteria > Bacteroidota > Bacteroidia > Bacteroidales > Bacteroidaceae > Alloprevotella. The sequence goes on along the minus strand of CAUSYJ010000024.1, from coordinate 1,729 downwards.
AGCTATGGCTGCGGGCGCAGTTTTCAAGGCTTGAGCGTAGGGTAGAGCAGAGGCAAGTTCTTGCAGCACGGCTTTGTCGTCGATGACAACAAACTTCCAAGGGCGTTTGTCCATGGCTGTTGGAGCTGCCATAGCTGCGCGGCAGAGCGAATCAAGCATGGTGCGCGACACGGGCGCTGTGGTGTACTCTCGGATAGAGCTACGCGTCAATATGTTCTGAAATACAGCCTCGGAAGTGCTCACCTCTTGCGCATTATTACCCATGAAAAGGCGCGCTTCTGCTGCCAGCAGAGCGATGGCAAGGAAGAACGAAATGATTTTATACTTGTTCATATAGATTTGACGATTGTGTTTGAAGTTGTGATACTCTCAGTCGTTGTTGTGCGGCTTTATTTCTTCGCTTTCTTTGTTGGAATGGTGCGATCCTCAGCTGTGTTGAGCAACATTCCTACGGGGCAGAGAGCTTGACACCAGAGGCGTGGGGCGAAGAGGCTCAGAATGACGAACGCGGCCGAGAAAATCACCACACCAATAGGGGCACTTGTGACCATAAAGGCTGTAAACGGTTCGTAGTTTAAGATTTCCGCGCCTATGCCCATCCAAAGCATCAGCAGAATAATTCCCAGCACCACGAGGCGCAATTGTTTCATCCGGCGGAATACTTTTGCGTTTACTTTGATCTTGGGAAGCGGAAGCATCCAAGCCAGCTCCTGAAAACTACCATAAGGACAAACCCACGTGCAATAGAAATTCTTGCGACCAAAATAGGGGAGCAGAATGGCAAAAGCCACCATTATGACAGCAGGAAGGGCGCCTATCCAATCAACTCCGTTCTCCATCCAGCTTCGCAGGAGCGAGAGAGAAATAAACTGCCCCGTCCAAAAACCAAGTACAAGAACGTTGAGCACCAACACGGAGATGCGCACGCGTTTGTTACCCCGAAACTTCCAGGCAGCAAGGATGCCGAACAACATCACGGCGATGACCACCACCGTCTTTATCCAGCCCAACAACGGAGCCTTACCTATTGCAGAACTTCCCGTTTCCAATGCCGAAAAAGTGGCTTGTACGTTACCGATAATTGCCCGCGACGAATAAGTGGCACCACTTATGGCGTCCACTTTCTGGCTCAGAGCTTCAGCTGGAGTCTTTCCGTTCCACACGTGGAGCAACTGTGACGCTTGTCCGAAGTAACCTTCCGTTTCCTGGTTGGCTTGTGCTGTGATGTGGAGTACTCGTCCGTTCGTGTCGGTCAGTATAAAGAGCGGCGTAGGACCTGCAAAACCGATGATATCCTTACCCCATCGCGCCGAGTTGTAGAGTCTGCCGACGGATTTTCCATCACTTGTCGTTACGTCCCATATTGCTGAGTCGCGCTCGGATAGCGTTGCATTCGGACAACCCAAATCTGCCAATTCCTGCGGCGTGGGCAAGGCATAAGTAGGTGCAACTTCCGCCTGAGAAGTAGCTTTTGCTGTGATGTCTTTTCCAAAGAGTCGGCCTGATGTAAGGGCTACGGAGGCCAGCATCAAGAACACAATCATCAGCGAAACCGCTTGTGACAAAAGATCTGTCCAGCGCGTTTTGCCAGCAGTGCCCATCTGTTTCTTTTTTGGAATATTCATCCGTTAGACATTACTTGCAATACTTATTATAAGCTGCGAGAGCGGCCTGAACATTCTTATTCAAGGCATTGCTACTATAAGTAGCCCCACTGACAGCATCTACC
>CAUSYJ010000023.1:0-15629 GCA_963535845.1 uncultured Alloprevotella sp. | reverse complement strand
TTATATTTCTGCCGCAAAGTTAGTAATTATTCGGTGATATAAGGCATTTGGGCATGGCTCTCATAAGGTTACAGGCGAGAAGAGTCCTTCTTTCCCAAAACAAAAAGGAGTGCTCAATTCCTTTTGCAAGGCAACTGAGCACTCCCTTTAGTGGAAGAACTAAAGAATAGTTCCTATTTTTTTTAGATCGTTACTGTAGTCTGAATTCCGGGGAAGAGAACGAAATAGGGGTGTATACCTACGTTGAATTTCTTCACAAAAGAACCATCCTTCTTGTACACATAAACAAAACCCGGCTTATCAAAGCTATTGGCATTTGCATCAGAAGTGATGATAACATACTGCTTGTTGAGATCCGTAAAGACACCCGTAGGAGCTGGAGCCATCTCGCGCTCCTCAAAGCGGTTCACTGATTCCTCTTGCAGGCTTAAGCTATTGAAGATCTTAGCGGATGTTTTCACAGCTCCCGCCCCCCAATTGGTTTGTGAGTTGAAGACATAGAGAAGATTGTTCAAGCAAACGATGTTATTACCGTCGGCCACTTTTTTCACCTCGTCTGAAGTGGAAATACGTTGTACTTCAGGCTTAATAGTACCATAGTTACCGATACATACTACAAATACGTTGCCAGCATTGTCCACGTCCATACGTCCGGGGTTCACACCAACGGCGATATCCTTTGTCTTCTTGAAGGTCTTAAGGTCAATCTTTGCCACCTTCTTGCCGTTTACATATCCGTTTGCAAAATTAAAGCCGTCGGATATAGAAGCATACAAATGCTTATTAGCTACGACAAGACACGCGGGATTTGGACCTACTTGGATGGAATCCTTTGCATAGGTGGCAGTATCAATACGAGTGACATAACCATTGTTGTTGGCCACATAAACGTTCTTGCCGTCAGTAGTTACCCATTCTGGATCAGTTGTTGAGATAGACTTGATGATCTTCTTAGTGGAGGGATTGAGCACCCAAACCAGTTTACTTGCATAAACCGAAACGTAGAGCTTAGAACCACACATCACAGCGTTCTGAGGCGAATCGCCGAGACTTTGTCCGTTAGCGGCCTTGAACACGTTTGAGGTGATCGTTCCGTTCCAAAAGTCGCTTGTTTTCATGCCCAGTTCTAAACGATCCAATGTACCTTCTACACCTTTGTAGTAGTTACCCTGGTTGAGGACAATCATTTCCTTCTGAACCGTCACTACTTTCTGGATCGGTTCATCATTCTCAGAACAAGAAGCCAGTGTGAGACCAGCGAACAGCGCAAGGGCTGCAATTTTGAATGTTTTCTTCATAATTTTATGTGATAATATTAAGTTGATTTCTCTGAGGCATCACCACCGCAGCAGTGCCGAGAAGCGATAGGCTCGCCCTGGCATTGGATAGCGGCGGATGACTTCGTATTGATGATTAAAAAGGTTGGTCAGATCGGCACGTGCCTCCAACTGGAAGCTACGAAAGCGGAAAGTGCGGTAAAGTCCGATATTGACATCAGCATAAGCCGGCACGCTGGTGGTGACAGTATGCTCGTTGGTGGCCCAACGTTTGGCGGCAGCGGTCATACTAACAACGGCATTGACCCAAGGGTTTTCCCACGCCATAGATACCGCGCCAGAATGAAGCGGCGTATAGGCCAGTTGCTTACCATAATCCTCCGACTTTTTATCTGTACGATCTGTGACACGCTGATACGTGTAAGTACCATTGCCTATGAGCTGTTGCCCATTGCGCAGCGTCCATGTGCTATGCAAAGCCACATCCAGCCCCGCAGCCCTCACCTTGCCGAGATTGACAGTGCGCCAAACGAAGAGGTTGTAGGGGATGCTGGAGATTTTGTCCCACACGCGATTCACGTAACCATCGGCAGTGAGCTGCACCTGCCAGCGAGCGGACGGCATCCCTGAGAAGGTGACGCCTGCGCCCAACTGCTGGGTGCGTTCAGGCTTCAAGTGTGTATTTCCAAGGTGGTAATAATAGTTTTCCGTAAAGGTGGGCACGCGGAAGTATTCTTTATAGTGCGCTCTCACAAACAAGTGGGCGCGCTGATCGGACATCAGTTTCCACGAAGCCGAGAGGCTCGGCGAGAGTTGGCTGGCATTCTTTGCCGCCTCTGTTCCTGCTGTGGCGTGGTTGCGGAAGATGGAGCTTACAAGGCGTCCCGTCAGCTCGAAACGGCGGGGAGCGTAACGTAGTGTCATACTTGTGAGCCAAGAAGTGCGCCACACGTCGTTGTCAAGTTTGAGATTGGAGGTCAAACCATTACGAAACCAATCTGTGCCCACTGCTGCTGTGAGCGCTTGCCAAGTATATGAAGCTCCTGCCGAAGCGTAGATTTCGTTTTGCTTATAGCGTTGGTCGAGGCGTCCGCCGGGATATCGCCCAGCAATATCAAGGTATTTGCTTTCTCGCCAATCCACTTTGCCAGCTCCAAAGAAATTCCAACGACCATACTGCTGTTCCCACCTCAATTGCGCAAAAGCATTCTGCTCCGTGAGGTGTTCGTTGTTGCCACTGACATAGAGCGTGACAGGACCCGGAAGATAACGATGATTCGTAACGTAAAACACTTTCCCCGAAAGCTGTCCGCGGCGCAAAAGGTGGTGGACATTGGCTTCCAGCGTCCAGTCGTTCATCTGTGAGTTTAAACGTTTCTCACGATGCGTGGCCACACCGTTTTTCACGGTGAAGGGATAGGCATTATTACCGTGGTAGTAGTCGGCACTGACATTCACGGCCGTATGTCCGTTCCAATTTTGGGAGAGCAGCACACTCGGATTCCAAACTCCGAAACTTCCGTGGCGGAGGGCCACCGCGCCGTGCATACCTCGGTTCTGCGCATTGGGTTGCCAAGAGCGGAGCACGACTGTTGCCGCACCCAACTGCCGCACAGGCACAAGCAGGCTGCCTTCATCGGCCGTGTGAAGCTCAATTCCCGCCAAACGGTCAAGAGAAAAGCGTCCCAAATCGATTTGTCCTTGCTGGGCATTGGAAACCGTCACCCCGTCGTAGACCACTGCCGTGTGCTGTGCGCCAAGTCCGCGCACGCTCACAGTTTTCAAGCCGCCTGCTCCGCCATAGTCGCGCAAATTGACTCCCGCAAAGCGGCGCAGCGCATCAGCAGTAGATGTGACACCCATACGTCGGATGGAGGCCGTGTCGAGCTTCTGCACCGGAGCAGCCGAAGCCACAGAGGCATCGGCCCGAACGCCTAAGACTTCAGCGGACGAGAGATGGCGATCTTTCCGATTTTGCGCCGTGAGCACAAAAGGCAGAAAGGCAAGTGCCAAAAGACGAAGACGAAAAGGAAACTTATTTTCCAATTCTGCGAGTAGTAGTTATGCTATGTTTCGCTGCGGCTGTCCCTCCTCGGGGAGCAGATGCAACAACGACGAATACGGCAGGTCTTCTGACTTACCTCTATGTGCCTCGTCTTCCCGAATAAATTTTACAACTTATGCAGTGACGCGTGTTGAGACACACAAGAAAGAGGCTTACAGCAGCGGGACTGTACGGGACTCTCACCCGTTTCCCTTTTGAGCTCTTCTCTTTATGAGCACCGTTCTGCCTGCGAATGTACAAAGAAATTAAGAAAGATGAAAATTTTATATAAAAGAACAAAGAAAGAGAGAGCCCCCTCCATCTTGCTCATAAGAGGAGAGTGCTCAGCTTTGGCTCTCGGACGGGTTGGACAAGTCGGACGGGTCAGACCAGTCCGATCTGTCCAAGAACCAATACTGATTCGTGCTCCTTCGCTCCTTTCGTGCTTCTTCGTGGGCTTAAAACATCAACAGATTTCCTACTTTTCCCCTCCCACAATCGTCTCAAAATCGAGCACGAAAGGGAGAGGGCGAAGAAAGCAACCTTTCTGTGCGCCGATTTCCTTATTGCATCCGCTGGCACAATAAGGCTGTCGACCGACAGAATAAGGAAACCAGCGGATACAATAAGGAAACTGACGAGGAGTGTAAAGAAACTTTTCACAAAAACACACGGAAAGAGAGAGATTTCCTTATAAAGTCTACGCCACTTGCAGGATTTCGCACGACTTTTCCCTTCCAAGGAAGCAAAAAAGGCTCGCAAAATTCCGCAGATGGCGCAGAAGGGAGATTTTCTCAAGGTTTTAGAGAAACTGCTCCTGTCAAATTTTCAGAACGTTTTAGAAGTTATCGGATAAGTCCGACCAGTCTGATCCTTCGGAAAGGCTATTGCCGTTTCTGTTTATCGGACTCGATGAGGGCTAAAAGCTTGTCGACAGCTTCTTCCTCAGCAATATTTTTCTCCACGCATACCTTGCCGCGATAGAGACTCACCTTGCCGCGAGCAGCACCCACATAGCCGTAGTCGGCATCGGCCATTTCGCCAGGACCATTAACGATGCATCCCATGATGCCTATCTTGAGCCCCGTGAGGTGGCTGGTGGCAGCCTTGATGCGGGCAATGGTGGTTTGCAGGTTATAGAGCGTTCGGCCACAACCAGGACAACTGATGTATTCGGTGCGGGTGGTGCGCTGACGTGTGGCTTGCAGAATTCCAAAAGCCGTGGCATCGATGTCGGCATAAGTCATGCGTTGCACCTTGCCCTGATAGTTGTTGAACAGGAAGATACCATCTGTCAGTCCGTCGAACAGTAATGCGCCGAGATCGGCCGCCGTCTCGATTTGGAAATCTTCTTTCTCGTCGGCACTGTGAGCACTCTGCTCGAAGAATACTACGGGATTCTGGAGGTTTTCTGTCCACATCTCGTGTACCAAAGCCCGCAGTTCGCCCAGTCGGTTTTGGTGATTGCTCTGCGCAATAACGACCATCTCGGGGTGGAGGCGGAGACACACTTTCACTTCCTCATTGAGGGCAGGATAGGTGAGAAACAAGAATTTGAGCGGACAAGGATTCATACCGATGAATGGCAGCGTTTGGTCAGTATAAGCAGGGTACACTCCCTCCTCTGGCTTCCACACGTTGGCATCCACGATGTAGGCCGTTTTCACACGTTTGTCAAGCGGCGGTAGTTGATGCCCCGCGTAGATATAGTCGGGCAAGAGTTCACCCACTTCGGTAGAGCCGTTGAGGCGTTCGCTGATAACCACGGGCACATTCGTTCCACCGATGTTGAGCACGGGGCAAGTGGCGCGGCGCTCAGGCCGAACGTAATCAAAACCAGGGAAAGCCATACCCGGAATAAAGGTGTGGCCCGCGCGGCGTACCACGTGGGAAGCCAACTTATAGGCCACGGGGATTTCGTTCTCGGGAGCTTCGCTCAGACTAACACGGATGGTGTCGCCAATACCGTCGGCGAGCAGTGCTCCGATACCTGCTGCACTCTTGATACGGCCGTCCTCGCCTTCACCTGCCTCCGTCACGCCGAGATGCAGCGGAAAGTCCATTCCCTCTGCCTGCATGATGGAGCACAGAAGGCGCATACTGCGCACCATGACCACTGTGTTGGACGCTTTGATGGAGATAACAACATCCTTGAAGTCTTCTTTCTGGCACACGCGCAGAAACTCCATGCAACTCTCCACGATGCCCTCGGGCGTATCTCCGTAGCGCGACATGATACGATCGCTCAACGAACCATGGTTTACGCCTATGCGGATGGCCGTGTGGTTGGCGCGGCAGATGTCGAGTAGTTGGTGGAAGCGCGCTTCGAGACGTTTCAGTTCGTCAGCATATTCCTCATCGGTGTACTCTAAATGTCGGAAAGTACGCGCGGGGTCGATGTAATTGCCCGGATTGATGCGGACTTTCTCTACAATAGTAGCGGCCACATCTGCCACGTTCGGATTGAAGTGAATATCGGCCACGAGGGGGGTAGTGTAGCCCAAACGCGTGAGTTCGTCCTTGATGTTGCGCAGGTTCTCGGCTTCACGCGTGCCTTGCGTAGTGAGACGGACATAGTCGCCGCCTGCATCCACGATGGCCTTTATCTGGCGCACACATCCCTCGGTATCGGTGGTTGCCGCCGTAGTCATACTCTGGAGGCGGATAGGGTTGTCGCCGCCCAACGGCTTGTTGCCCACGCTCACCTCATGAGATTCGCGCGGCGTATAGTTGAATAGTTCTGAACCGGAATGGTATTTCATATAGATATAATAATGAGCCACGGCCCTACTTATGAGGACCTGGCTCGGTTAGAGTAAGACCGTAAAGGGTCTTATTAGTTGGTCTTAAATTCGTATTGCACATCGGCCAAATCAGCATTGGCCTTGATGATTTTCTGCTTTAATCCTTCCTTGTATTTTGTAAGCTTCTCAGCAATTTCGGGGTCGGCGAGGGCGAGCATCTCAACGGCCAGGATGGCGGCGTTCTGCGCACCGTTCACGCCCACTGTGGCAACAGGGATTCCGGGAGGCATCTGCACGATGCTGAGCAGGGCGTCGAGCCCGTCGAGCATTCCCTTGATGGGCACACCAATGACGGGAACCGTTGTGGAGGCTGCAATCACACCGGGAAGGGCTGCCGCCATACCGGCACCAGCGATGATGACTTGCAAACCGCGCGCAGAGGCATTTTGCGCAAACTCTTCCACCTCTTGCGGAGTGCGGTGGGCGCTTAGAGCCGTCATTTCGAAGGGTATCTCCATTTCGTTGAGAAATTTAGCGGCTTTTTCCATAACGGGCAGGTCGCTGGTGCTGCCCATAATAATACTGACTAAAGGTTCCATATCGTAATGAGTTTGAATTGCTAATGTTTGAACGACTACACCAAGAGAACACAGAAGAATCCACAGAGGATTCCAAGGAGTGTGCCCAAGCCGATGTCGATGAGTTTGTGCTGGCGAAGGATGAGACGGGCCGTACCCACCAGTCCGCATAAGAGAATGCAGAGACAGAGCCAACTGAGGGGGTTGAAGTTAAACCAAAGCGAGTAGGCACAAAGTGCGCCGACCACGCCGCCTGCTGCCGCCGCATGAGTGCTTACCTTGATCCAGTTGTTGAGTACGGCGCAGATGATTTGCAATGTCAGAGCTCCCACGATGATGGCCAGCGTGAAGTGTGGCATATGGAGAACTATCATCAGATACAGAAGTCCGACGTAGCACGTTATAGAAAGAAAATAGGGGATGTATCTATTGACACGACGACTCAAATGATGGCGCGACCAACCATTGAGACGGCGATAGATGTAGATGGACAAAGTGGGGAGCAGAACCGTGAAAAAATAAACCATCAGCAGAATGACCAATTTATAGCGCAGGGGAAACTGGTTCAGATAACTGAACATAAAAAGCGCTACAAAGGCCACAACGGGCGTATAGAAAGGCGAAAAAATCAGCGAAACTACCTGCGCTGTCAGGATGAGTATGCGATTGTTCATTTTCGTTCGTGTGTCAACTCTTTCTTAGACCGCTCTTGGGGATTCCCAGAAGCTCGCGATATTTCACTACTGTGCGGCGCGAAATGGGAAGACCTTTTTCTGCCATCAGCTTAGAGAGATGTTCATCGGAATAAGGCTTCCGCTTGTCTTCTCCATCTATGATCTCGCGCAAGACTATCTTTGCTTGTCGCGAGGATAGTTCTTCGCCACTCTCCGAGGTAAACTGTGATGAGAAGAAGAACTTTAGCGGATAAACGCCATAGGCTGTTCGCACGTATTTGCTACCTGTCACTCGACTGACGGTGGAAAAATCCACGCCCGCCCGTTGTGCCACATCTTTCAGCGTCATCGGCACGAGAAAAGATTCGTCGTCTTCGTTGCGGAAAAAGTCTTGCTGAATATGAGCAATACTCTCCATCACATTGCGCAGCGTTTGTTTGCGGCGATTCACCAGCTCGATGAAAAGTTGTGCATCGCCCACCTTCTTGCGTGCATAGATGTAGGCCTCTTTCTGCGCACGACTCAGCTGGCTTCCTTTTCCGGAAAATTCGCGCACGGTATCTTTGTAGGAACGGCTCACACGCAAATCGGGCGCATCGCCGTTGTTCAAACTGATCTGTATGTTACCGTCTTCATCTATGCTCAAGTAGAAGTCGGGTATCACCGTTGGAGCGATTTGTGAAGCAGACTCGTTGAGCCCGCTGCCCGGTTTCGGATTCAGATGAAGCAACACCTGCATGGCAGCTTCCATTTCTTCCTGACTGATGCCCAAACGTTGGCGGATATGTGCCCAATGGCGCAGACTGAAATCCTTATAATAATCGTTGATGATGCGCAGAGCGATGGACTTCGCAGGTGATTTCAGTTCAGGATTTTCCAATTGTATGCGCAAACACTCCTGCAAATCCTTGGCACCAATACCGCGCGGCTCGAACGTTTGGAGCAGGCGTACCATACGCTCCACGTCCTCATCTTCAGCATTGATATTATGATATATGGCCATTTCGTCCGTCAGGGTGTAGACATCTTTACGTAAATAGCCGTCATCATCAAGACTACCAATGAGATATTCCATAATGGCACGCTCACGTTCACTGAGATCTTGTTCGCCAATCTGGCGATACAGCTCGTCGTAGGCATTGCTCTGCTCGCTAATTTGGATTTCGCGCTCTTCTTGCGCATTGTTCTGACGCACAAGATAGTCGGGCACATCATCCGCACTCAGATAGTCGGCCGTTTGATCATCCATCTCGGGCAGTTCCATATCGCCCAGCTCACCGTCTGTTTCTTCCTCGTGGTTGTCAGTATCGGGCTGAACTTCTTCGGGTTCTTCGTCACCACCAGCTTCTTCGAGAGCTTCGTTGTCGTCCATCTCATTGCGAACACGCTCCTCAAGGTCCATAACAGGAAGCTCCAGCAGTCGAGCAAAAGCCACCTGAACGGCGCTTAGCTGCTGCGTTTGTTCCTCTTTCTGTGTTTGTACGAGCTTCTGCGACATAATCCTGAATCTTTTCTGCAAAAATACAGATTTTTTTGTGAACCTTACAATCTTCCACCCTTTCCGCTCTGAAACTTGCAGCTACCTGCTCTTCCTCCACATCAATAGGGCGATACATTCCCCTCTGTGCCACAGAAAAACCTCTTTTTTTACGGAATAACATTCATAAAAAAACAGCACGATCCAGCGAAGAACGCTCCGCATTCTATGCCTTTTCATAGCTGACATAACCCATTAATTGTATGTAATAACTCTGAAAAAGTTTCGGAAATGAAGCTTTTCTGAAACTTCACTGAAGCTTTTCAGCCAGTTTCACAAAATGGTAATCAAGCATTTACGACCTCGATGAAGCTTCTGCAGCCTTTTTGCAACTTGTTTTGGAGGAGACGTGAAAATGCTGCGGCAGTGGGCGTAGTTTTCCTTATTGCGTTCGGGAATACAATAAGCCTATCCGCTCACATCCTTATCATATCCGCCCGCGCCCTTATTCTGTCCGCCCACCCTCTTATAGCGTTTACTCTCCCCTGCGATATAGCGTGCCTCACCCACTGTCCCTGGAGGGGACACCCCTACAATAAAACTTTCCCCACAAACTGCTCGCTACGAGTAAGTTTGTGGGGAGTTTCTTTTAGTATGAAAAACAAAGCGCACATAGATTTCAATAAAAGTTACGCTATATTCCTTGCTATCCGAGCCATAGCATCACGATGAGTTGGGCTATGATGACACGCACGAACATACCGAGGGGATAGACCGTGGCGTAGGCAACGCTGGCTTGGTCGCCTTCTTCTGTTGAATTGATATAGTCCAGCGCAATGGGGTTGGCCATTGCCCCACAGAGCATACCAGCTGCAGTGGTATAAGAGCGTTTGAACCATTTCACAGCTATAATGGCCATGATAACCACAGGCACAACGGAAAGGAACACACTATAACCAATCCATGAAAGTGCGGCGGGGCGCATAACGGTCTCTATAAATTTGGGGCCTGCATCAAGCCCCAGACAAGCCAGATAAGTACTCAATCCCAGAGAACGAATGAGCAAGTTGGCAGAGTTGGTCACATAAGCCACCATGTGGAAGCGTGGACCGAAAGCACCAATCAGAATGCCCATCACAACAGGACCTCCGGCGAGACCGAGACGCAGCGGCGAGGACATGCCAGGGATGGCGATGGGCAAATAGCCTAAAGCTAAGCCTAAGACCATACCAATGAAGATAGTGACCATATTCGGTTCGTCGAGGGCATGGATTGTATTGCCGAGTTCTTCAGCCACTTTCTTGCAGCTCTCAGGTGAACCTACCACCGTCACGCGGTCGCCCACACGCAACACAAGGTTGGGTTCAGCCATGAGCTGAATATCGCCACGCTTCACACGAGAAACATTCACGCCGAAGCGATTGCGCAGGTGAAGTTGTCCAAGGTGCTTTCCGTTGATATGGCTCCGAGTGATGAGGATACGCTCGCTCACAAGTGTCGTGTCCAAGGTGTTCCAGTCTATGTCGCTCTTGTTCCAGTCCTTCTCATCCACTTTTCCGAAAAGGATAGTGAGGGTTTCAACATACTTCGGTTGGGTGATAACCAGCACGCGGTCGCCTTCCTCCAGCGGGGTCTGCCCCGTGGCCAGAATAACGCGATCTTTACGCCAGATACGGCTCACAATGAAATGCTTGTCTGCGAGTTTTGCACACTCTATGATAGTTTTCCCGAAGATTGCGGGATTACTGATTTCAAAAGAGGCGATGTAGGCCTCATCAGGATCGCGCTTCACTGTGTTTTTCGGATTCTTATGCAGATAGCCTTTGACGAGCATCAGAGCAATGATAACGCCCACCATACCTATGGGGTAGGTCACAGCCAAGGAGAGAGCAGCGTCCAGTCCGTCGCCAGGATGGTGCATCTGGCTCAGAGCTTGCTGTGCAGCTGCCAGAGCCGGCGTGTTGGTTGTGGCGCCACAGAGCACTCCCATCATTTCGCCCAAGGGACTCCAGCCGAGGAAGATAGGAACAAGCGTGGCGATAGTGCCAACAAAGATGAGCGTCAAGCTAAGTAAGGAAAGTACCGTTCCGCCAGAGCGAAACGAACTCATGAAGCCAGGACCTACTTGCAATCCTAATACATAAACAAAAATGATAAGTCCGAAATCCTCCGCATAGATCAACATTTCGTGGTCAATAGTGACACCCAGTCCTCCGAGCAAGATGCCCATGAAGAAAACCCAAGTGACACCGAGTCCGATACCCTTGATTTTGAATTTCCCTAACGAAAGGCCGATGGCGCAGCAGAGCGATATGACGGCCACGGCTTTGATTGCCGGCACGTCAAACACAACCTTGTCAAGCCATTGTAAAAAGTCCATAGTGTATAGTTGCGAAAGATTATACATCAAAGACGGCCTCTCACTGTATTTTGCAGAGTGCGGCCGTAATAATCTCGTTTCATGGGGACGAAGTTACGGTAAGACACTCGAAATAGCAAATTTACAGTATAAAAAGGCCTTCCTCCCACTTCCTTATGGGTGTATTCTGCCTTTTTGGTAATAGAAATCGCTTTTGCGATTGAACAGCCCAACATATCCTACTCTTTTATCTCTACATTAAAGAAGCGTGTGAGAAGCTGAGCGGTGATGAGCGACAGATTCTTCTTTGTCACTTCTGTTCTGAGCTGTTCTTCCTTGGAAAGCCCTGCGGGATGAATGCAGAGAGCTTCTCGAAAACCCGCCTTCAGCAATTCTTCACGATTGGAAACCTCACCGGCGAGCAAGCAACAAGGCACATGTGCTTTCTGTGCCCGTTGGAGCACGTGCCAAGGTAGCTTCCCCATGAGCGTTTGTTTATCAGCAGAACCTTCGCCCGTGATGACCAGTGCAGCATCCCTCAAGCGGGTGTCGAAGTCAAGCGCATCGAGCAATAAATCTGCTCCCGACTGCATCTGCGCGCCGAAGTACTGCAAAAAGGCATACCCCAATCCGCCTGCTGCTCCTGCACCAGGCAGCATCGAACAATCGTGCCCCATCCTGCGGGCGGCATGCTGCGCCAAACGTTGCAAACGTGCATCGAGGCGCACCACTTCGGCGGGCGTAGCTCCCTTTTGTGGGGCAAAAACAGCTGCAGCTCCTTGCGGCCCATAAAGCGGATTGCGGACATCACTGGCCAACGTCCAACTACATTCATTGCGCCAGCGAGGGAGATAAGTGTCGAAAAAGGCTGCTGGCCCAGCATGAACATAGAGTGCCTTGAGCATTCCGAAACCTCCATCCGTTGTGGCTGTACCTCCCAAGCCGATAATGAAACGACGGGCACCGCGCTCAAAGGCATCGATGAGCAATTCGCCCACTCCATACGACGTACCGCCCACGGCATCGCGCTCGTTACTCTCCAGCAGCGACAGTCCGCAAGCTTGGGCCGTTTCGATGATAGCCATATCGCCCACTAAGCCGTAAGTAGCTCGAATGGGGCGCATGAGCGCATCGTGACAGTTGCAACTCACTTGCTCCGCACGATAGGCTTGGCAGAATGCGCTGAGCATACCGTCGCCGCCATCGCTCACATTGAGCACTTCTGCCGCTTCCGTCTCTGCTCCCTCAGCCGCTGCCTGCCCCGCCTCAACGGAAGAGAGACAACCTTTGAACGAATCAAAGGCGAAGATGATTTTGTGGGTTGTAGTCATAATATATAAAGGAGTAAAAATAAAAGCTACAGGGCGTAGACATCAATGGGGTAGGAGTGTCGGCGGCCTTGCAGCTTGTAGAGGTTTGAAAAGAAAGAAGGAGGAGCGTTATTTCAGCGTTGCCTGATAGATAATATCGGCAGCTTGCGCGTTCTCCTTGATATAATCATGAGCGGCATCGCCCGCTTTCTTCAATAGGACAGGCGAAGAAAGATACACATCTAAAGCCTCATCGAGCCCCTCTTGATTGTGGATTTCTATGCAACCACCACTCTTCAGCAAGTCTTGCGCTTCCTTGAATTTCTTATTGTTAGGACCAATGATAACAGGTACGCCGTAGACTGCTGCCTCCGGAACGTTGTGGATGCCTACTCCAAAACCTCCTCCCACGTATGCCACCGTGGCATAGCGGTAGATACTTGCCAGCAGGCGGTAGCAATCAATGATGAGGCAGTCAGCATCTTTCACGCGCTCCGTATCTGTCTGTGTATAGCGGGCGTAGGGGCGTTTGAGTTTGCTGACAATATTTTGAATATGTGCCTCGCTGACCACATGAGGAGCCAGAACGAGTTTCAGATTTGGGTGTTCGTTGAAGTACTTGATAAGGAGGTCTTCATCGGGTTCCCAACTGCTACCAGCTATGAGTACTGGATTTTTCGGCGCATCGGGCAGCTGTGATTCTTCGAGGCGTTTGGTCTCATTGATTTCGGTTTTTGTGCGCCCCACAAAAGCTTCCACGATGGGCAGGGGCTTTGCGCCCTCCTTGATGTCTCGAACGCGTGCAAAGCGGGTATCGCCAGCCACGGTCACCCTATTGATGCCATACTTATTGAGCAAGATTTCCGAATCGCGGTTTTGAACAAAGAAATGACTGATGCGGCGCAGACAATGACCGTAGCCACGACCGTACCAACGGAAGAAGACCTGATTGGGGCGAAAAATACTGGAGACACTGTACACTGGGATGTGGTGATGAACCAATACCTCAATATAGTTGCGCCAAAACTCGTATTTGATAAAGAAAGCCTTCTCGGGGCGGGCGGCACGAATGAAACGACGCGCATTCAGAGGCGTATCGAACGGAAGATAACACACCACGTCGGCATAAGGGTAGTCCTTGCGCACTTCATAGCCCGAGGGAGAGAAGAAAGTAAGCAAAATTTTCTTCTCTGGGTGTTCTCGTTTAAGACGTTCCATGAGCGGACGTCCTTGTTCAAACTCGCCGAGCGATGCAGCATGGAACCAAACGTAAGAATCCTGCCCAATTTTCTCTTCGAGTATTTTCCAGGTGTTTTTCTGGCCTCTCACCAAAGTTCGCGCCTTCGTGTTGAACAGCGCGAAGATTTTAGCACAGATGGCGTATAGATAGATGGCAAATGTGTACATGCGGAGCAAATAATATGAATAATAAAGTCTTCTCCATCTTCCCTATGCGTGTCGGACGATAAGATGCCCTAATGGGCAGAAACCTGTTGTTTCACTCCTGCTGGCGAGCATTTGTGCCACTCTGGTTTCAAGCGCTTCTCCAGATAGTGGAGATGGAGCAGACTCTTATTGTTTACTTCAACACCTCAATGGCACGGCGCATTCGCGCAATGGTTTCATCTTTACCAAGGAAGGTGCTGATTTCGTACATATGCGGACCTTTGCCTTCACCAACGAGCGTCAGGCGCCAAGCGTTCATGATGTTACCCATCTTGTAGTCGTTCGCCGTTATCCAAGCGTTGACGGCCGCTTCCTGCGTTTCTTGAGAAAAATCGGGCAGTTGTTCGAGCAAATCGATCAATTCTGTCATACATTTTGCCGAATCTTCCTTCCAACGTTTCTTCACCGTTTTCTCGTCATATTCGGTCGGAGCAACGAAGAAGAAGCGACAGAGCGGCCACAACTCCTTGATGAAGTGGACTTTCTCTTTCATCACGTCAACCACCTTTGTTACTCGCTCCATTGGGGCTTCTATGCCGTTCTCTCGAAGTATCTTGTCGAAACTTGGAGCCAACTTATCACTCGCTGTGCTAAGGAGATATTCGTGGTTGAACCATTGTCCTTTCACATAGTCGAAGCGGGCACCAGATTTGGAGCACTTCGTGATATCGAACTGCTGTATGAGGTCGTCCATAGAAAGGATTTCTTGATCGGTACCTGGATTCCATCCCAAGAGTGCCAAGAAATTGATGACAGCCTCAGGCAGATAGCCACTCTCGCGATAACCGGAGCTGACTTCGCCCGTTTTGGGATCGTGCCATTCTAAGGGGAATACGGGGAAACCCAGTTTGTCGCCATCGCGCTTACTGAGCTTTCCGTTGCCCGTAGGTTTCAGCAGCAGCGGCAGATGGGCGAAACGCGGCATAGAGTCCTGCCAGCCGAAAGCTTCATAGAGCAAGACATGGAGCGGTGCGCTCGGGAGCCACTCTTCGCCACGGATCACGTGGCTAATCTCCATGAGGTGGTCGTCCACGATATTGGCGAGGTGGTATGTAGGCAGTTCGTCGGCGCTTTTGTAGAGCACTTTGTCGTCCAAGATACTGGAGTTGATTTTCACATCCCCGCGGATGAGGTCGTCAACATGAACTTCCACGTTTGGCTCTACCTTGAAGCGCACGGTGTACTGCGCGCCGTCGGCGATGAGGCGTTCTGTTTCCTCCTGCCCCAATGTGAGCGAATTGCGCATCTGCATACGCGTGGAGGCGTCGTACTGGAAGTTGCTGATTTCTTCGCGCTTTTTCTCGAGCTCTTCGGGCGTATCGAAGGCTATATAAGCCTTTCCTTCCGTCAGCAGTTGGTCTACATATTTCTTATAAATGTCGCGACGCTCACTCTGGCGATATGGCCCTTTGTCTCCTCCGAAGCTAACGCCTTCATCGAAATGGATACCAAGCCATTTGAAGCTCTCGAGGATATAGTCCTCAGCTCCTGGAACAAAGCGGTTGGAGTCGGTGTCTTCTATACGAAAAACGAGTTCTCCTCCGTGTTGGCGAGCAAACAAATAATTATAAAGAGCGGTACGTACGCCACCGATATGAAGAGGTCCTGTAGGACTCGGCGCAAAACGCACGCGGACATTCTTTTCTGCCATGTTTCTTTCAGTATTTTTATATTTAATTGCAAAAATACATATTTAGATTTTAGAAAACAAAATAAGCGG
>CAUSYJ010000022.1:0-15977 GCA_963535845.1 uncultured Alloprevotella sp. | reverse complement strand
CCTCTAATTGGATTCAATATAATTTACCTACTTTTAAAGGAACAACATTATTAACGATTTCATCTGCTTACCCTCATAAAAATCTTGGTATTGCTATTGATGTTGCTAAAATACTCAAACAAGAGCGGCCTAATTTCAACTTCCGATTTGTATTCACAATCACGGAAGAAGAATATCCAGAAATACCTATTGACTTGCGCGAACATTTCCTCTTCATCGGGCGAGTGGATATTGCCGAATGCCCATCACTCTATCAGCAAGCCGATATTATGTTTCAGCCCACTCTGTTAGAATGCTTCACTGCCACATACCCAGAAGCAATGAAAATGGAGGTGCCTATCGTAACAACCGATTTAGAATTTGCACGCGGCCTCTGTGGTGAAGCAGCTATGTACTATGCTCCTCTATCTGCTCAAGATGCAGCAGAAGCTATCTACAAAGTAGCTACGAACAAGGCGCTAAAAACAAAACTCACAGATGCCGGCAAACAACAACTCCAAACTTACGATACTTACGATCAACGGGCTGAAAAACTCATCAGGATTTTAGAAAAAATAGTGCAGCAAAACTCGAATGTTTAACACTTTAAGCTAACTGAAGAGCTATAAGAATATTTATCTCTACTGCTATTCCCTCTCTCTGAAATTCCATACCAACAATAATAACATACAAATTAAAATTACCATACCTATGTCCGTTTTCAAAGACAAAGTGCTGTTAATCACTGGTGGAACTGGTTCGTTCGGCAATGCCGTACTTCGCAGATTCCTTCAATCAGACATCAAGGAAATCCGCATCTTCTCCCGCGATGAAAAGAAGCAGGATGATATGCGCCACATGCTCCAGAATCCGAAAGTGAAATTCTACATCGGCAATGTGCGCAATAAGGAATCGGTCGACATCGCTATGTCGGGCGTCGACTATGTCTTTTCTGCTGCTGCTTTGAAGCAAGTACCTTCGTGCGAGTTCTTCCCGATGGAGGCTGTTCGCACCAATGTAGAAGGAACCAATAATGTGTTGCTCTCGGCCATCGAACACGGCGTGAGCAATGTTGTGGTTCTTTCCACCGACAAAGCGGCTTATCCCATCAATGCCATGGGTATTTCCAAGGCGATGATGGAGAAAGTGGCCATTGCCAAAGGGCGCGAATTGGGTGAAAATGCTAAAACCACCATTTGCTGTACACGCTATGGCAACGTGATGGCGAGCCGCGGTTCAGTCATTCCGCTCTGGGTGGAACAGATGGAGGAGGGAAAACCCATCACCATTACCGACCCGAACATGACGCGCTTCATGATGACGCTCGACGACGCTGTAGATTTGGTTATCTATGCCTTCTCTCACGGTCACAACGGAGATCTCTTTGTCCAGAAAGCTCCTGCTGCCACGCTCTCCACGCTGGCTGAGGCTCTGAAGCAGACTTACGCCAAGGTGAAACCCGAATATGGCGAGACAGAAGTGAAGGTCATCGGCACGCGCCATGGCGAAAAGCTCTATGAGACTTTGGTGACGCGCGAAGAAATGGCGCGAGCTATCGACATGGGCGACTACTATCGCATTCCTTGCGACACGCGCGACCTGAACTACGACAAATTCTTCCAGGAAGGCGATGAAAAGGTGTCCCAGATTGAGGACTACCACTCTCACAATACGCGCCGCTTGGATGTGGAGGGCATGAAGGAGCTGCTCCTTAAACTGCGCTTCATCCGTGAGGACTTAGGGCTTCAAGAACGCGCCAAGGCTCGAGATATTCGCAGCGAGTAGGCTGAAGAAGCAGCACATGAGCTTCGCTCGAATAGTTAAAATTTTCTCCTCCTGGTTTGGTATCTCTAACTGGTCCTATCTGTTCGAGAGTCAAACAAGGGGAGCTTCAGATAGGCTGCTGCTACCGTGAGATAGCATAGTCTCAGAAACTAATCAAACCACACATCACAATGAAGATACTTATCACAGGTGCAAAGGGATTCGTTGGGCGGAATCTTTGCTGTGCTCTCCGAAACATAAAAGAGGGGAAAGACAGGACTCGACCAGCCCTACATATCGAAGAAGTCTTTGAATACGACATCGATACCGACCCCGCGCTCCTAACTCCCTATTGCCAAGAGGCCGACTTTGTTTTTAATCTTGCAGGGGTCAATCGTCCGAAAGACCCAGAGGAGTTTATGAAAGGAAACTTCGGCTTTGCCACAACACTTCTCAACACCTTGAAGGAGTTCGGCAACACCTGCCCCATCATGCTATCATCTTCTCAGCAAGCATCTCTGACGGGCCGATTCGGCAATTCGGAATACGGACGTTCAAAGAAAGCGGGCGAAGATCTCTTTCTCGACTACGCCGCAGAAACTGGGGCAAAAGTACTCATCTACCGCTTTCCAAATTTGTTTGGAAAATGGTGCCGCCCCAACTACAACTCTGCGGTTGCCACCTTCTGCAACAACATCGCCAACGACCTGCCTATTCAGGTGAACGACCCCAATGTAGAGCTCGAACTGCTCTACATCGACGACCTCGTGCAGGAGATGCTGGACGCTCTGGAGGGGAAAGCACACCGCTGCGAGTTTGAAGGGCTCGAGGTCCTACCGCTGTCCAACGGTCGCTACTGCTACGCACCCATCACACACAAGGCCACACTCGGCGAGATAGTCGAACTCCTCAATGCCTTCCATGAGCAGCCCAAAACGCTGATGATGCCCGAGATTCCGGACAACTCCTTCGCAAAAAAACTCTATTCCACTTATCTGAGTTACCTGCCCAAGGAAAAAGTGGCTTTTCCGCTGAAAATGAACATCGATGCGCGCGGTAGTTTCACCGAACTTCTCCACACGCCGCATTGCGGACAAGTTAGCATCAATATATCTAAACCGGGCATCACGAAGGGCGAACACTGGCACAACACCAAGTGGGAATTCTTCATCGTTGTTGCTGGCCACGGCCTCATCCAGGAACGCAAGATTGGAACGGACGAAATCATAGAGTTCGAGGTGAGCGGCGACAACATCCAAGCTGTCCACATGCTCCCAGGCTATACGCACAACATCATCAACCTCTCAGAAACGGAGAACCTTGTCACAGTGATGTGGGCCAATGAGATTTTCAATCCGAATCACCCAGATACGTTTGGAGAACTGGTTGTTAAACAAGACTAGCGCCTCGCTTGCCTCATGGAAATCAATGATAAACTCTTAGACGAGTTACAACAGAAAGCCCAAGCTTCGGAGCGCCGACGCGCGGCTATGGACCTCCGCAACGATGCCAACGAGCAGTCGCAACGAATGCTCAACGCACTCGAACCTGGAACCATTGTGCCCATCCATCGCCACCCCACAACCTCTGAAACCTGCCTCCTGCTCCGCGGTCGGTTAGATGAGATTTTCTATGATGATAATGGCAACGAAACAGCACGCCATCATTTCAATACGGCCAACGGAGTCTACGGCCTACAAATCCCTGCTGGTCAATGGCACACCATAGAAGTTTTCGAACCTTCTGTTATTCTTGAAGTAAAGGCAGGTTCTTATGAACCGTCTCACCCAGAAGACATCAAATAAGACTATTACAATGAAACATTTCGCAGACAACGGAAAACTCAAACTGCTCATCATCGTCGGCACACGCCCTGAAATCATCCGACTGGCCGCAGTCATCAATAAGTGTCGTATCTATTTCGATACGCTTCTGGCTCATACCGGTCAGAACTACGACTACAACCTCAACGGTGTCTTTTTCAAAGATCTGAAACTGGCAGATCCCGATATTTACATGGAAGCTGTTGGCGACGACCTCGGAGCTACGATGGGAAACATCATAGATAAGAGCTACAAGGTGATGGTGGAAACAAAGCCCGATGCTGTTCTGGTGTTGGGCGACACTAATAGCTGCTTGAGCGTGATTGGTGCCAAGCGTCTCCACATCCCTATCTTCCACATGGAGGCGGGAAATCGCTGTAAGGACGAATGCTTGCCTGAGGAAACAAACCGCCGCATCGTGGATATTATCTCCGATGTCAATATGGCCTATTCAGAACATGCGCGTCGCTATCTGGCTGATACGGGCCTACCGAAGGAACGTACCTATGTCACTGGCTCTCCTATGGCCGAAGTGCTCCATCAGAATCTTGCCGACATCGAAGCCAGCGACATCCACCAGCGTCTTGGCCTTGAGAAGGGTAAATATATCCTGCTCTCTGCCCATCGTGAAGAGAACATCGATACTGAAAAGAATTTCTCCTCGCTCTTTACAGCCATCAACAAAATGGCGGAGAAATACGACATGCCGATTCTCTATTCCTGCCACCCGCGCAGCCGCAAGCGTCTTGAGCAGAGCGGCTTCCAGCTCAATCGCCGCGTCATTCAGCACGAACCTCTCGGTTTCCACGACTACAACTGCCTACAGATGAATGCCTTTGCCGTTGTTTCCGATTCAGGCACACTCCCCGAAGAGAGCAGTTTCTTCACCAGCGTGGGCCATCCGTTCCCCGCTGTCTGCATCCGAACGTCCACCGAACGCCCCGAAGCGCTCGACAAAGCTTGCTTCATCCTCTCTGGCATTGATGAAAAAGGCCTTTTGCAGGCTGTAGACACGGCTGTAGAGATGAACCGCAACGAGGACTTTGGTATGCCCGTGCCCAACTATACGGACGAGAACGTCAGCACCAAGGTGGTGAAAATCATCCAAAGCTACGTGGGCGTTGTCAATAAGATGGTGTGGCGTAAATTCTAGAAAATCTCATATCCAAAAGGAGAGAGCGCATAACTGTATATTCCCAATTTCTGCCCTCATGAAAGTACTTGTAATTTCTCAGCACTTCTATCCAGAACAGTTTAAGGTCAACGACATTGTCCGGGAACTGGTGGAGCGAGGACACGATGTGACGGTGCTCACCAATATCCCCGACTATCCTGCGGGGAAGTTCTACGATGGCTACGGTATTTTCCGCCGGTGCAAAGAAAAGGTGTTTGGCGCTACAGTCTACCGCGCCTTCCAGTTTCCACGCGGAAAAGCGGGCGCCTGCCGTATTGCCCTCAACTACCTTTCTTCGGCGTTCACCACATCTATTTGGGCTACTTGCTTATCGCTGTACCATCGCTACGATGCTATTTTCGTCCACGAAACGTCGCCTGTGACCATCGGTATTCCTGCTGTCATCGCGAAGAAAATCAGACGTACTCCGCTCTACTTCTGGGTGTTGGATCTTTGGCCTGAAAGTCTTCAGAATGCGGGAAAGATCAACAATCGGACAATTCTCGGAATCTTTTCACACATCACCCGCTGGATTTACCGCAACTCAAAGAAGATACTCATCAGCTCACACGGTTTTGAAAAGTCCATACTGGAAAAGGGGGATTTCAAGGAGAAACTTGTCTACTTCCCCAATTGGGTCGACAAGGCTCTTGAGCAAAAAACCAACTATGAACTGCCCTCCCTTCCCGAAGGTTTTATCGCGATGTTTGCCGGAAATATTGGAGAAGCTCAGGATTTTGAAACACTCATGGAGGCTGCCCGCCTGCTCAAGGACCACAAGGACATCCACTTCGTTATTGTTGGCGATGGAAGAAAACGTCCTTGGGTAGAGGCGTTCGTGAAGCAGCATTCGTTGCAAGACACTGTACACTGCGTGGGGCGTCACCCGCTGGAATCCATGCCGCTCTTCTTCGAGCGAGCCGACGTGATGCTCGTATCTCTCCACGACACCACTATTTTCCGCCTCACGCTCCCTGCAAAATTCCAAGCCTATATGAACTCTGGAAAACCCATCTTAGCGGTGGTCAATGGCGAGGGACAGAGCGTCATCGAGAAGGCTCAATGCGGGCTACATTCCCCAGCCGAGAATCCAGAACTCCTGGCCAAACGACTGATACAATTATCACAGACCGACAAGGCTACACTCCGAGTTTGGGGCGAAAACGGACAACGCTACTGTCAGCAAAACTTCGACCTAAACAAACAAATGGAATTGCTCATCAAGCTCATGAGCAACCATCCATAACCTTCTTCACAGACAAGCACAACGCCTTTCTCTCACAGCGCTAAAGAGAAAGGCGCTTTTCTTTCCTTAGTTTCTATTTTTTCAACTATGAACCCTTTCTTCAAACTGCTAAATGTGTCGTTGGGACACGAGGTGACTTTCAAAAAACCAATTAGTCCGGATGAGTGGAAAAGAATTTACAACACGGCCAAACTCCATGCTGTGGCGGGATTGCTCTATGTGGGCATTCAGCGACTGCCCAAGGAGTTGCAACCACCTACGGAACTGATGATGGAATGGTTTGTGTTAGCAAAGAAAATAGAGCAGAAAAACAAACTTCTCAACTTGCGCGCTGCAGAACTGACCGAGAAGTTTCGGCAGGACGGCTTTCGCACCTGTATCTTGAAGGGACAAGGCGTGGCCCGTCTCTATCCCAATCCCTACTGCCGCCAATCGGGCGACATCGACATTTGGGTGGAAGGCGGACGGAAGAAGGTGTACCGCTATTTGAAAGAACAAATCGGCCAACCGCTGGAGATGGAATTCCACCACGCCCAATATCCAATTTTCGAGGATGCGGAAGTGGAAGTACACTTCATTCCGGCCAATCCACAATGGCCTTACTCGTTCTGGCAAGTCAATCGTTTCACAAAATCTCTGGAGGAAGAGCAATTCTCCCACCGTGTCGAATTGCCTGAAGGTGTGGGAAAAATTGGAGTTCCAACAGCTGAGTTCGACCGCATCTACTCTCTGGCGCATATCTACAAGCACTTCTTCAGCGAGGGCATCGGCTTACGACAGATTGTGGACTATTACTACATCCTGCGCCAAGGCTTCACGGAGGAGGAAAGACAAGAAACAGTAAAATGGCTCAAGCGCATCCGTATGTACAAGTTTGCCCGCGCCATGATGTTCGTACAGCACTGCGTTCTCGGACTGGAAGAGCAATATCTGCTCTGCGAGCCAGACGCCAAAGAAGGCAACTTCCTGATGAAAACCATTATGCAGGGTGGCAACTTCTCCCGTGGCGGGCGGGGCAAAAAGGCAGGCGAAACAAAATGGGGGCATCTCTTCCGCACGATGAACGATAACAAGCACCTGCTTCTCCATTATCCGCGCGGCGTCATCGGTTATCCCATCTACAGCCTCTGGCATTTCGTTTGGCGCGTTAGTCACGGCTACAAATAAAGCCTCCCTAACATCGCCCATTAGCATATCGGCACGCATCTCCCCCAAAGGTGCGTGCCGATTCTTTTTGCCACCCACTGTTTATGTCCTTTTGGCCGCATCAGTGCTGCAATGTACCCCAAGTTTTTCTTGAGCATAAAGCAGAGAATGTCAATAATACCGACAATTGCCACAACCGTATTGCATCGCACACGACATTTGCTAAATAATCATAAAAGGAAATCGAAAATATTGTTTGTTTTACGAAAACGCCCTACTTTTGTATCGTGAACGATATAAAGCGCGTTAACAAACAGGATAATGGTGATCACCGTTCGCTCAAAGGCGAATAGAAAAAAGAAAGGCTCGCCAGCAAATCAAAACGACACAACCACACAGGAACTTAACAAACAAGTGAACATGGCAAGCATCTACGATTTTACAGCACAGACAAGCAACGGGAAAGAACTACAACTTGCAGAACTGAAAGGGAAAGTCCTGCTCATTGTTAACACGGCCAGCAAATGTGGCTTTACGCCCCAGTTTGCTGGTTTGGAAAAACTATACCAGAAATATCGGGATTGCGGACTCGTGGTGATTGGCTTCCCCTCGGGCGACTTTGCCAATCAAGAACTGGCCGACGGTTCACAAGCAGAAGAGTTCTGCCGACTGAACTATGGGGTGTCTTTTCCAATCATGAAGAAGGTACACGTCAACGGTAGCGAGGCCGACCCCATCTTCAAGTATCTCAAGAGCCACACGAAAGGGTTTCTGGGTAGTCGCATAAAATGGAACTTCACCAAGTTTCTCATCTCGCGCGACGGAAATACCATCAAGCGATATGCGCCTATCACAAGCCCTAACAAACTCGCTGGGGACATCGAGGAAATGCTCTAAACGGCCCTCACAACATTCATAACAAACGACACATCACTGATGGCATACGAGCAACTCAAACTGTCCAACCAATTGTGCTTCCGCCTCTATACGGCAAGCCGCCTCATCACGCAGAGCTATAAGCCGCTGCTCGACAAATTAGGCATCACCTATCCGCAATACCTCGTGCTGATGGTGCTCTGGGAGAACGACAACCAGCCCGTCAACGAAATTGCACACCGCCTAAAGTTGGAAACCAACACAATCACACCTGTCCTCCAGCGCATGGAAAAACAGGGCATCGTGGTACGCACACGCGGAATGGTAGACTCCCGCCAGCGCATCGTTTCTCTCACGAAGGAAGGGCGCGCTATGGAGCAAGAAGCAGCCAATTTCCCATCTGCCATTTGCCAAAACCTCACCCAGTGTGGCCTGGATGTAGAAACAGTTTTGGGCATCATCCCCGTGCTGGACGATATGATTGAGAAGATAAATCCTAAAGAAACTCCTACCAAGGAATAATGCCTATAAGGCAGATTTTTCAGAACAAAACCACACAGAGAACACAGAACATATAGACGAAAGAAACTGCATAAAGCAACCGCCCACGGCATCTATGGCCACACGGCCAGCAACTGCGGTTCGCTTACTACGCACAACACATAACTTTTTTTTACTTTAACTCAGAGCCGTCTTTTTTCTACGACGGACATTCAGGCAACCTCTAACAACAAGTGCTCACTTGGCGTTAGAGGTTTTTTATTGCTGTCAAAGAAAGTCCAACTTTTCTGCACTGGAGAAGACGCGCACGGACAAATGCTCCTACAAATTCCTATTCGCTCTCCCATTCTCAAGAACCGACAAGATAAGGACATCCACAGATACAATAAGGCTATCCGCCAACAGCCTTATTGTGCCAGTCGACAGAATAAGGAAGTCAGCCGACAGAATAAGGAAACCGACGGGCAGGCAGAACCATTTTTCCAGCACAAAAAAACCAAAAATCCACAAAAAAGCCTCGTTCGCGAAAAAATCCAGCAGATTTCAATTTTTATGGAACAAAAAAACGACTCTTTCCACACAAATTTTCCAGCATCTTCAACCACGCTCTAATTTTCTCCTCTCCAAACTCAACAATCTTTTATCAATTTTTCCTAACAATTACTCCAAGCCAAAACAAGAGGAAACAGAGCACTCCCCCTCATGGGGGAGATGGAGGGGGCTCCTATCTCCTCACCGCTTCCCTTCTAAAAATTTCTCGGCGGAAAGAGGCTCTGCAATGTGCGTACGGCTGCGGCGAAGAATGCGCAAGAGTTCGGCGGGAGGATCTTGGAGATTGCCAGAGCGGGCATAATTGAGATAAAGCATTTGCAGGCGCACATTGTCGACACGACGGGTCAGCAACGTGTCGGCAGCCGCAGCGCGGCGAGCTTGTTCAAGGAGTTGAGCAGCACGCTGGCGAAAGCGGTCGGTGTACATTGCATCATCGGCATAGATGCGGCACTGAAAATGAACTTTAGGGCCTACAAGCTCCTGACAAGCTGAGAAATACTGCTGAATATAGGGTGCTGCTGCCCCGTAGTAGTCGGTAATGAAGCAACGAATAAGGCGGTCGGAGTCTTGCTCTGGGTTCCACATCAATTGAGCCAAGAGCCACGCGCGGAGTTCAGAAAATTCGCTCTCGCCCGACTGATATTGCCCTTCCTCCATCACGCCAATGCAGCGATTGTCGCGGAAGGTCCGCAGATTGGAGGCTAACACGCTGAAATTGGGGAAAGGCAGCAGATAGTTGCTAAAGTTGACCACATAGTCCCATACATAGAGCCGTGGAGCGATGCTGGACCAGTCGCGCAAATCCTTCAGAAACGCTGCGTTCTGCGCATCGGAAGCAATGGGATGAGCCAGGCAGCACTCAATGTCGCAAAGGCGGATAACAACATTATGGCGCGGCCGAATGCCTGTCGGCGCGTGGCGCGTGTACTGATAGGCAAACGTGCCTACGAGTGTACCCGGATGCGTCTGTTCCACAGCAGCTGCCACCTGATTGACAAACCATACCATCAATCCCGAATGGCCGCCATAGCGCTGCTCCAAGGCGCGGCAGTTGGCACATTGGCAGGGCTTCTGATTATCATTTTGCGACACACTGTAAACCCAATGCCTTGGATGCTCATTTATATAGGTGCGGAGGCGGGCAATCATGGTGCGCAGCACTTCGGGGTTGGAAAGGCAGAGTTGCCCGTCGGCAATGCGGCGGCCGTCGTAGAGACTGAAAAACTCGGGATGAGTGGCGAAAAACTCGTGAGGAGAGATCAAAATTTCAAACGTATGTATGCCACCATAGGAGTACATCCCGCCATACTCGTTCTGCACTGAAGAATGAATGGAATTGACTCGATTGTGGGCGCACCATGCTGGATTTTCCATGGCCTCATGATAGTAGAGCTGGCGAATCTTCAGCGCGGGGCTTTCCGTATGGTTAAGGGCCGGCAGAAGAAATGTGCGCCGTTGTGGCACCTTGGTGAAAGTGGGCGTGTACCAGCGGATGCCGAGCTGCTGCTCCAGAAAGGCGAAGACGCCATACATCGTGCCGCGCTCCCGCCCGCCATAGATGCAGAGGTGCTGACCGATGGTGCGATAGGTGAAGGTCTCGTCGTCGGCCACCGGTTGCGGGGCGTGGGTCAGCGCTTCCACTTTCGCGTTATAGCCCACATAGATACAAGGGCCTACTGTGTAGAGGTTGTACGAGATAGAGAGTGTTGCGCCGCTCATCTCTCGTAAATACTGCTGCAACTCGCGGGCGGCCGTTTGTTCCGACACGGAGGCATCGGGGGAAAGCACTATGCTATAAACCGAACGGCCGCGCGAAAAGAGCGGACGGGCAGCGAAAAGTTGTGCGCTTATCGCAAGAAAGAAGAGCAGAAAGAGAGCGTACCGCAAGCGGCACACGCGGAAAAACAAAGGAGAGAGGGAGATTCGCTGCATTATATTGTGGAGTGTTATTGTAAAGAAATAGGAAAGTTTCTCCGCTTCTTTCATCCGTCAAAAGTGCGTTAGAAACTCTCTGCGAAAGGCGTTCTCGCTTCACAAAGTTACGCACAAAAGCCGGAAGATTTCTTTTTTTTCTATCTTTGCAAAAAATAAACACTGAATGACTCCGGTTGAAGAAAATCTCTTGAGTGCGCTGCGCAGCGAACTGTGGCAAACGCCGCTACAACTTTCGCTCTCGCCAAAAGAAGCCGAGGAACTACTCGACGAGGCCAGAGAGCACGCGGTGGAAACCATTGCTGCTCGAGCACTTGTGGACAACAACATTCCCATTGGTAAGCAACTCGTGCCGCGCTGCCTATATGTGCTGCAGCACACGCGTGAGGGCAACGACCTTCTCAATAGAGAAATCTCGCGCTTTGCTCCTTTCATCGAACGGCAGGGGCTGAGCTTGGCGGTGGTTAAAGGCCAGGTGTCAGGGACTTTTTATGCCCACCCCGAGGTACGCAATCCGGGCGATATAGACTTCTACTGCGATGCGGAAAACTTCCCGCGCGTGAAAGAAGTTGTGGAGAAACAAATCGGTAGGACTATCCCGGACTCCAAGGGAAAGCATATCAACTTCCAGGGAAATGGGGTGGAATACGAGATGCACAGCCGACTGACCGACTTCTACTATGCGCCGCATCAGCGCTACTTCAACGCGGTCGTTGACGAAGCTTTGCAGAAACGCCCCATGCGCGTAAAAATCAACGAGGCAGATGTGCCGACGCTTCCGCCCGACTTAAACATCCTCTTCACCTATATCCACATGTTTTTCCACCTCATCCGCGGCGGCGTGGGCATTCGGCAGGTGTGCGACTTGGCTTGTTCGCTCCACGCGCTCCGCAACGAGTTGGACACAGACTTACTCCGCCAACACCTGAAAGCACTGGGAATGGAGAACGGCTTCCGCGCCTTCGGCTGGATTCTCATACATCGTCTTGGTTTGCCGGCAGAGGATTTTCCCTACACGCTGAAGCAGAAAGACGCCCGAAGAGGAGAGCGCGCTTATCGTGCCGTCATGCACTTCGGAAACTTTGGGCGAAAAATCGATTTGCTCATTAAGGAGGAAAACGCAGCCCATACCGTTCAAACGGCGTTAGGAGTTCTCAAACAGTCGGTCCTCTTCTTCGATTTCGCCCCTACGGAAATGGCTTGCATCTTCCCCGTTCAAACGATACAGAAAGCTAAGGCACTCTTTGGGAAATAGGACATTCGCACATTTTCCATATTAGCACATTCAACCACGATTCAGCCGCTCCCCATTAGCACATTAGCACATTCAACCACCTCATTAGCACATTCAAAAATCTCATTAGCACATTAGCACATTCCTCCTCCATTGAACCACATAGACGCACATACGAAACAGCCGATCCCTGCCGACAATCAGCAGAAGCCAGATAAGAACGACCAGCTCTACTTGCTCGGTCGGTGGTCGCGTATGTCGTCATTCGCAGAACGAGGCTTCGACTTGATCGCATCGCTCTTCTGCCTCATCGTGTTCTCTCCGCTGATGCTCTTCTGCTACATAGCCGTTAAGCGCGAGGACGGCGGCCCCGCCATCTACCGCCAAGAGCGCATCGGAAAAGGTGGACGGCCGTTTTTCATCTATAAATTCCGCAGCATGAAAATCAACGCCGAGGAGGGAACGCCTCAACTCTGCATCAAAGAGGACGAAAACCGCCTCACGCGTATCGGACGCTTCCTTCGCGACCATCACCTCGACGAGCTGCCCCAGCTGTGGAACGTTTTCATAGGCGACATGGCGTTTGTAGGCCCGCGACCGGAGCGCAAATACTTCATCGACCAGATTATGGCCGTTGATCCGCGCTACAAGTACCTCTACCAGGTGCGCCCAGGCGTGACGTCCTACGCCACCCTGCACAACGGCTATGCCACAACCCTCGAGGAGATGCTCACACGCCTTGAATCCGACCTTTACCACCTCCAACACCACTCCCTCCTTTTTAATCTGAAGATTCTCTTTAAGACCTTCATCAGCATCGTTTCGGGAAAGAAATTTTGAAACGCTTCCGTTTGCAAAAAGTTTTATTCTCTCTATTTCAGCAAAATACACTATAGATTTTTTGTAACTTTGCACCAAATTTTTTGCAAGTTATGACCATCAAACTTATAAGTGCATTAGCTGCCAGCAGCCTTTTGCTGTTCAGCTCCTGCATCCGCGAGGAGGCCCTAAGCCCTGAGTGCGACATCACATCCGTTAGCCAAGAATGGCTCAACAGCAAAGGCGCGGGGCTCATACTGGGAACGCCCGTTATCAAGCAGGCAACGCCGGCTTCTATTACCCTTTTTATCAATAAGAAAGACGACCGCGTCAAGGCATTAAACCCTCAATTCACTATTTCCGCAGGGGCTACGCTCCTCTATAAGGACGGTAATACGCGTGTGCCCTTCGACTCGGCAGCATACCACGACTTCTCCGAGTCTCAGACCTATAGCGTTCGCTCGGCCGACGGACATTTCACGAAGGACTATACAGTAAGTTTTGAAGTGCCGCAGCCTCTCGATTCTTGCGACTTTGAAGATTTCGCCTACAATAATAACCGCCACCAATACATGACGTTGCTACAACGACAGGAGGACGGCTCAGTCAATTCCAATATTTGGAGCAGCGGAAATGCGGGCTACAATCTAACGGGAATGGCAACTTCGCCCACCGACTTTCCCACATCTTTCGTTAGCGGCGGCCATAAAGGCTTAGCGGCAAAGCTCGTGACGCGGAGCACAGGTACTTTCGGCATGCTGACACGTCCGCCTATGCCCATCGCTGCTGGCAATCTGTTTATCGGCACATTCAATCTCAACAAAGCTATGCTGGCTCCGCTCGAGGCTACACGCTTCGGACTCCAGATTGTCAAAGGCGAACCCTTGAAGCTCTCTGGTTGGTACAAATACAAAGCTGGAGCAGAATTTACGGATCGTAACAAAACTGTCGACGCCTCCCGCCGAGACACCGCCGATATCTATGCTGTTCTCTTCGAGGTGGACCCTGATAATTTCCAGTCCCTCAACGGCGCAAATGTTCTCAGTAGCGAGCGCATCGTAAGTATAGCCCGAATCGCAAATCCGGGAGAGCCAAGCACGTGGACGTACTTTGAAGAGCCGTTCCGCCCTATGAATGGTAAAACTTTCGATACGGCGCGCCTCAAACGCAACGGTTATGCCATCAGCGTAGTTATGACCAGCAGCCGATTGGGAGCTTACTTTGAAGGGGCTGTAGGTTCTACGCTCTGGGTCGACGATATAAAAGTGACATATAAATAAGGAGTTCTCCACTCCCTCTATTTTGTTTTTCAACACAAGCCAACAAATCATGAAGATATTCCTTATCACAATCATAAGCCTTATGATGGGTGTCAGCGCGCAGGCTGCAGATGCCACTACATGGCTCGAATCTACCGAGACAACCGGAAATGCTGTTCGCCCCGATACTATTCGCGACTCGAGCAACGACCGCAACATTATCTTGGCGGCACTTAAAGGCTGGCAAGTGGCGGTGGGCGCAGGATTGGAAATGGGCGGCGCGTCGCCAGTGCCCATCCCTCGCTCCATCCGCAAAATCAATTCGTTCAACCCCTTACTCAATCTCTACCTCGAAGGCACGGCCTATAAATCTTTCACTCCGCGCTGGGGAATGGCTCTCGGACTGCGCTTCGAAACAAAAGGCATGAAGACCAACGCCAATGTGAAAAACTACCACATGGCTATCATCGAGGACGACGGAGGCCACATGGAGGGCGGTTGGAACGGCCCAGTCATCACGAAGTACCGCGCAACGTACATTACAGTACCCGTGTTGGCCACTTACACCTTTTCAAATCCGCGCTGGATGGTTTCTGCCGGCCCCTACTTCAGCTTGATGCTCAACGGCGACTTTGACGGCTACGTCCACGACGGTTATATCCGCACGCCGGACGAACTTGGCGAAAATGTCAACGTTACTCACGCCACCTACGACTTTTCTAACAATCTGCGCAAGTTTCAGTGGGGCTTGCAGGTAGGAGGTTCTTTCCGCGCCTATAAGCATCTCTATGTCAATGCTAATCTTGACTGGGGATTGAACGGTATTTTCCCATCCGACTTCAAGACTATTTCTTTCGCGCTTTACCCTATCTACGGAACGTTAGGCTTCTCCTATCTTTTCTAACAGGAAGAAATTCATTTGTTTTGAGTTCGCACAGAAAGTATTACCTTTGTCGCCAACTGTTTCAAACTGATAACTTAACTAACTTATAACAACGTTCAATAACTAAAAGGTATGAAAAAATTTCTACTCTCGCTCGTTGCTGTCCTCTTAATGGCTGGCACAACCAATGCACAAACGGTTGCCAACGAAGTAGCTGGCAATTATACCGGCAAACTTGCCATCAGTCTCACCTCTAAGGAAGACCTCGAATTTGGCGAAGAAACCTACAACGTAGTACTGACGGCCGATGGAAACAATACTGTTACCTTCGCTCTCAATAATTTCGGTTTCGCCGGCAGTAATCTTGGCGACATCGTGCTCCCTAACATTCCTGTTCAGAAGCAGACCAACGGCTCAATTCTCTTTGGAGAAAATTCAGCCAAAACCTTCTCTTTCTTGGACGGAGCAATCGTAGCTACGGCTAAAATCAACGAAACTTCCAGCATCATAAAGGGCGACTCTCTGATCGCTGATGTAGACGTGATTTGGAAAGCTGCAGAGGATATGCCCATTTATGTACAGTTCAAGGGCAAGAAGGAATCAACCTCCACAGGTATTCAGCAGGCCGCTACAAAGAATGTAGCCAACGCTATCTACGACTTGCAGGGCCGTCGCCTTCACCAAGCCCCCAACAAAGGCTTCTTTATCGTGAATGGTAAAAAGGTAATCCGCTAAAGCTTTATCGCGCTTTAGCTTTTTCTTTAGATATTATCATATCCCCTTATTATG
>CAUSYJ010000021.1:0-16201 GCA_963535845.1 uncultured Alloprevotella sp. | reverse complement strand
CTATTATACATATTATTAAACAGATTTTTATAGTAGAAAAAATAAATTTCAAAAAACATCTCCTTTTTGTGGATTTTTTAAATATAATCAATATCTTTGCATTAACAAATACCTGTTGCATAAATTATAATAACACAGTGAACTATGGCAAACTCCAAAACTATTGACACGGAGAAGTTGTCTTATGCTCGAATTAAAGATGACATAGCCGACCAGCTTTTCGTTCGAATCATCCAGAAAATTGGAGTGGAGAAACTTTACCGAGATCCAGATTATTCAGCCCGTCAACTGGCGATTGATCTGAAGACCAACCCGAGATACATCTCTGTGGTGGTGGCCCTACACACGGGCGACAATTACAACGCTCTAGTGAATAACTACCGTTTGCGCGATGCACGCAAAATGCTTTCCAGTCCTCGCTACCGCGATCAATCTGTGGAGGAAATAGGCCTGCACTGCGGCTTTGCCTCTCGCCAAGCTTTCTACTTGGCTTTCCATCGAGAGGAAAAAATGACTCCGCGACAGTACCGAGTGCAAGCTCTCGGCACAAAAGCAAAAAAGGATTGAGCCTGTTAAAGAGGCCATCCACTCGCCCTATGGCAGAGGACAGGAACAACGCTTTGGGCAATAACAGAAATCTTAAATATATAACTAGGTACTGGGGAAGGCTTTCCCCTCCCCTCTCATAAATCTCTTTATATCCAACAAAGACTATGTTAGATACGCAAGAACGCGAAAAAATCATCCGCTTGGTACGCCATTGGGTTGTACCCGCCATCGGATGTACCGAACCTGTCTGCGTGGCACTGGCAACAGCAAAAGCTACGGAACTACTTGGACAACGTCCAGAACGCATTGAAGCACACCTGAGTGCAAATATCCTAAAAAACGCCATGGGAGTAGGCATTCCCAACACCGGCATGGTGGGCCTTCCCATTGCCATCGCTCTCGGAGCCTTGGTGGGAAAGTCTGACTACGGTTTAGAAGTCCTTCGCGATGTCGACACTGCGGCTGTAGAAGAAGGAAAAAAATTCATTGCTGAAGAACGCATCCACATTGATCTGGCGCAAAACGCGTGCGACAAACTCTATGTCGAAATCTGTGTGACGGCTGGCGGCCACTCGGCTACGGCTGTCATTGCCTATGAACACACTCGCTTCATTCTCCTCAAAAAAGACAGAGAAACATTATTAGATGAACAAAACCAGCAACAGGGAAACAATGAGGTGAAGAAAGAAAAATCAGGGCTATCTCTCAAAAAAGTCTATGAGTTTGCAACCACAACGCCGCTCGAGGAAATCCGATTTATCGACGAAGCACGCCAGCTCAATGAGAAAGCGGCACAACTTTCGCTCAAAGGCAACTACGGCCATCGGTTGGGTAAGATTCTTTCTCGCCCCATCGGTCGTGGAATTATGGGCGACAGCATCTTCTCACACATCATCTCTAGCACATCCTGCGCTTGCGATGCTCGAATGGCTGGAGCAATGATTCCCGTGATGAGCAATAGCGGCAGCGGCAATCAAGGCATCTGTGCTACCAATCCAATTGTGGTCTTTGCTCGCGAAAACAACAATACGGAGGAAGAAATGATTCGGGCGCTTATGCTCTCGCACCTCACTGTCATATATATAAAGGAACATCTTGGCACACTTTCGGCTCTCTGTGGTTGCGTGGTGGCTGCCACGGGTTCGAGTTGCGGCATTACCTACTTGATGGGCGGCAACTACCAACAGATTACATATGCGGTTCAGAATATGATTGCTAACCTAACGGGTATGATCTGCGACGGAGCAAAGCCCAGCTGTGCGATGAAGCTCACCACAGGCGTTAGCACGGCCGTCATGTGTGCTATGCTGGCTATGCAGAATGAATATGTTACGAGCGTGGAAGGTATCATCGACGACGACGTGGAACAAAGTATCCGCAACCTCGTTTCTATCGGTGCAGATGCTATGGACGAAACCGACCGCTGCGTACTCAATATCATGACGCATAAAAAATAATTAGCATCACAAGCAAAAAAAAATAGCTATCCAGACACTCCTTTCTTGGAATGTGTCTGGATATTTTTTAATTTTGCGTACATATAAACAAAATAGTCATATTTATCAATGAAGAAACAAATACTTTGCACGTTAGCCTTTGGTCTGACAATCAGTTCTTCAGTAATGGCGCAGACAGCCCTCTGCGGCAATGGTAGCAAAATGTCTACTCAACTGGAGCGCCTCGTAAAACAAGCCACAGCGGCAAAAGCCCGCGGAATCAGTGCCACCCAACCCGAAGAGTTCTCCATCCTTATTGATGCGAAGAACGCCGAAGCTCTGGAGAAAGAACTCCAAGCTGAAGGATTCGATGTGACGGCTATTGATGACAACATCCTTTCGGCCACGCTCAATGCGGCACAGATTCAGCAACTCGCTACACGCAATGATATCAACATCATGCAGGTTTCGAGAAAGTTCCGTCCGCTGCTCAAGCAGGCCCGTCACGACATTGGAGCCGACAAAGTGCAGGCAGGAACCAATCTCGACACGCCGTTTGACGGCACAGGCGTGCTCATCGGCGTGATAGACCAAGGTTTCTATCCCAAGCACTTAGCTTTCACCAACGCCAAGAACGAAACCCGCGTAAAAATGTGGTGGAGACGCGGAGCAAAGCCCACATCAGCCAATCCCACAACGGTTCTTCCCAATCAAGGCGATGGTCTGCAAGCACAGGGACACGCCACTCACGTTGCTAATATCGCTGGTGGACGCAACCTCGGCAATGATTTGCAAGGTATTGCTCCAGCTGCCGACCTCTACTTCATTTCTTCTTCATTCGATGAGAAAGAAATGCTGGAGGATGTTCGTGCTATTGCACAATACGCACAGCAAAAGAAACAACCATTCGTGGTGAACATGAGCTTGGGCGCACAGAGCGGTCCACACGATGGTAGCACCACTTACGACCGCACGATGGACCGCCTCTTAAAGCGCTACAACGGCGTCCTCGTAGCTGCTGCGGGTAACGAAGGCGAAGACCTCATCCACACTTATCATAAGTTCACGGCCAACAATCAATCGAAATCATTCCTTGTAAAGACGCCAGACTCTCCGAACAACGGAAATAACACCCTTCTTATTGGACAGTGCTGGGAGACTATCGCAGACGGTCAAAAGCATGTCACCTTCCGTCCATTCTACTATTATAATGGTAGAAAAACGTATCTGACCGACAGCCAGATCTCTACGCTTAGCGGAGGCGGTTTAGGTATCGATGACGACATCGACCAAAACAATAACAAGCACTTCTTCTCCTTCGTTTTGAATAGTTCTACCATCGAATCTATCGGAGGTAGTGATGCACAATTCGGCGTTGAACTCACGGGCCAAAAGGATGCCGAGGTCCACTGCTGGATGGAAGTTGAATATGGTGAATTTGACAACTCAGCGGGCGGTTTCCTCAGAGGCGACAGTAAATATCTCAGTAGCGAAGGCGCAGCTAATGTTCCAAGTGCTATTTCCGTTGCGGCCTACACCCTCTCTACGCGTTTCACAAACTCAGAAGGCTCTACATACTCTCTACCTGGCTATACCCCAGGTAGGATTGCGAAATTCTCCAGTCCTGGTCCATGGCTGGGCGACTCTACCATCATGAAGCCCACCATTGCTGCGCCGGGAACTTTCATACTTTCTGCCTTCAACCAATACGACCATAGTCTTGACGATCTGCAGGAAGAAGTGACACACAAACTCGTCATCAATGGAAAGACTTATTACTATGGCGCGATGAACGGAACTTCCATGGCAACGCCGGTAGTTACGGGCACAATAGCCCTTTGGATGCAAGCCAATCCTAAATTGACTTCTGAACAAATCGTTGAGATTCTCAAGAAAACGGCTCGCCATGACAGATACACCGGAAATAGCACATGGACGCCTACGTTTGGCTACGGAAAACTGGATGCTTACGAAGGACTCAAAATGGCTCTCACTATGAGTAATAGTACGGGTATTAATCCGGTGGAATATACCAACCAGCCCGTCACTATCAACATGAAGCCCGAGGCTTGGAACATTCTCTTCAACAGCGATGAGAATTTTGCCCACATAGCTATTTACAACGTGAGTGGACAACTGCTGAACCAGCGCAACTTGCAAGGCATCAGCCGAGGCCAGGAGGAAACCATCAGCTTAAGCGGCTTACCCGCTGGCGTCTATCTCCTCAATGTCACCACGGCAAATGCCACGGTGAGCAAGAAGGTCGTTGTCAAATAAGTATAAAAACGCTCATAGGCCTCGTCCTTCTGGATGAGGCCTTTTTTATTTCAAAAATACACGGGTATGAACAACTTTGAATTTTATAGTCCTACGGAGTTCGTCTTCGGTAAGAACACGGAAGAGCGAACGGGAGAAATGGTAGCACGGTATGGTGGCCGCCACGTATTGCTGGTTTATGGTAGCGAACGCATCGTCCACACTGGTTTGGCAGGCCGAGTGGAGGAATCGCTCCATAAGGCGGACGTCGACTACACGCTCTTTGGTGGCATCCAACCCAATCCCACGGATGCGAAGGTCTATGAAGGCATCCGCTTAGGTAAAGAAAAGCAGGTCGATATGCTGTTGGCTATTGGCGGCGGT
Source organism: uncultured Alloprevotella sp. (assembly GCA_963535845.1). Taxonomy (GTDB): domain Bacteria; phylum Bacteroidota; class Bacteroidia; order Bacteroidales; family Bacteroidaceae; genus Alloprevotella. Next base: position 11,576 of record CAUSYJ010000021.1, on the reverse strand, counting down.
TCTGTTATCGACACGGCCAAGGCCATTGCGGCCGGACTGGCTTATGACGGTGATTTTTGGGACTTTTATGCGGGTACGGCCGTTATTCAGACTGCGCTACCCGTGGGCGTTGTCCTCACCATTTCGGCTGCGGGTAGTGAGGGCTCGGGCAACTCCGTTATCACACAAGTGAGCACAAACAAAAAGATCAGCCTCCGAACGCCGCGCGCCCTGCGCCCCAAGTTTGCTATCATGAACCCCGAACTCACCATGACGCTCCCGCCCTACCAGACTGCGGCCGGAGCGGTCGATATGATGGCACATATCCAGGAGCGTTACTTCACCAACACACCGCACACTGAAGTGACGGACGCGCTGAGTGAGTCGCTGTTGCGCACCATCATTGAGGTGACGCCGAAAGTCTTAGCAAGTCCCAACGACTATGATGCGCGCGCTGCACTGATGTGGTGTGGTACGCTGGCACACACGGGACTCTGTGGCACGGGCAATGAGGAGGACTGGTCCTCACATGCCATCGAGCACGAACTCAGTGCTTTCTATGGTGTCACACATGGTGCAGGATTGGCAGTTATCTTCCCGGCTTGGCTGACATTTATGGCCGACCACAATGTGGATAAAGTGGCCCACTACGCACATAAGGTGTGGAATGTTCCTGCTACGGCCGACAAGCGAGCCGATGCGCTCGAAGGCATTGCGCGCTTAAAGGCTTTTTTCCACACAATCGGAATGCCTACAAACATCGCTGAATTGGGTATCGACAACTTCGACCTGGAACTCATCAACAGCCATCTCCATGTGACCAAAGGCGAACTGGTAGGTAATTTCGTACCGCTCAACGAGACACATACGCGTCAAATCTACGAATATGCCGTCAGAGGATAACCATGGCTCCCCCGCCCCTACGGATACCATCAAGGGACGGGTGCTCATCATCAATGCCAGTCCGCGCCGCAAAGGACTCATCGCGCAAATGCTGGGAGAAATGCAACGCACGCTGCAAGAAGCTGGTAAAGAGGTGCGTCTCATCCGAACGGCCGACCTACAAATGAGGCATTGCACGGGCTGTATGTACTGCCGCAGTAAGCACGCTTGCTGTCTGCCCGAGGACGATTCCGTGCGAGTGCTGGAAGAACTGCAGGCGTGTGAACTCCTCATCATCGGCGCGCCCTGCTATTGGGGCAACATCCCTGGCGAACTAAAAATTCTCTTCGACCGCCTCGTCTACGGAATGATGGACGAAGACAAACGCGGTATTCCCATCGGATTGATGAAGGGCAAGCGGGCGGCGATTGTCAGCACCAGCACCACATTCTGGCCGTTCAACATTTGGTTCCATCAAACGCGCGGCGTGGTGCGAGCTTTGAAGGAAATCCTGAAATGGAGCGGTTTCCGAATCTGTGGAACGCTGGAACGGGGCGGCACAAAGAAGCATCCGCTCACGCCTAAAGACTTGCAACGCGCGCGCCGACTGGCACAAAAAATCATTCGGTGAGAAATCACTAACTTTGCCGCAACAAACAAAAGGATAACGCAATGGAAAAAATCAAAAAGATTGCTTTCGATTTCGGAGGAGTCATCATTCGACAGAACCAACAACAGGCCGTGGAACGCTTCAAGCAGATAGGACTCCTCGACGCGGAGGAACGACTGGGTGCTTACACGCAGCAGGGCATCTTTGGGCAATTGGAAGAAGGTAAGATTACGGCGGAGGACTTCCGCTGGCAACTGAGTTTGCTCATCGGACGTGCTGTGACCATCGAGGATTGTAGCTATGCTTGGCGCGGCTATTGCGACGAACTTCCGCAACGCAATCTTGAAGCCCTGCAGCGCCTTCGCCGCGAGGGCTATGGTCTTTCCATCCTTTCTAATACTAACCCCTTCATGATGGGTTGGGCGTTGAGCCAGGACTTTGATGGCAACGGACATTCCCTTGCCGACTATGTGGACGCGCTCTATCTGAGCTATCAGATGAAGGTAATGAAACCATCGGCCGAAATCTTCCGCCGCGTACTCGAAGCTGAAGGCGTACGCCCCGAGGAACTCCTGTTTATCGACGACTCATCCCACAACATTTCTGCTGCGCAGCAATTGGGCATAGCCACTTTCCAGCCCGTCAACGGTGAGGATTGGACAGAAGAATTATTCCAACTGTTGCGACTCTCCTAACTTTTTCAGACTTCTCCCTGCAACTATATGGGGCACCCTGCCTATGCAGCAACCTTTTTATTCTTTGCAAAAACAAAATATGAACAAAAAAGAATATCGCCGCAAAAACGAGGAATTTCTCGAAGAAATCCGCAAAGAAGAGGGCATTCACGAATTGCCCCACGGTATCTTGTATCGCATCACTAAGTCGGGCGACGGGATGCGCGATGTCGGGCCGCGCTCCATCGTAACGTGCTACTATCGTGGGAGCCTCATCTCTGGCAAGGTGTTTGATGATGCGTGGGAACGTGGCTATCCTGAAGCCTTCCGCGTGAGTGATCTCATCACGGGCTTCCAGATTGCCCTGCGCGCTATGCATGCTGGCGACCGTTGGACGCTCTATATCCCTCACTCTGAGGCTTATGGCACGCGCTCCTCAGGAGATATTCCTGGTTGCTCTACGCTCATCTTCGATTTGGAACTTATAAGTGTTTCTTAAAATTTAAAGAATATGTATCAGCTTATTGTAAAACGCATCTATGCGCCGGTTGAGCTAACAGATGGTTATCGCATTCTGACCGACAAACTTTGGCCGCGTGGCATGGCAAAAGAAAAAGCTGCCATCGACTATTGGGGCAAAGAGATTTCACCTACCACGAGTTTGCGCCAATGGTTCAATCATCAGCCGGAACGCTTCCCAGACTTCACGGAACAATATACAGCCGAACTCAATGCTAATCCTGAAGCTCCAGCCTTTGTGGAACGCTGCCGCGAGCAACTCCAGCAGCACAACGTCACGCTCCTCTACGGAGCTAAAGACGAGCAACACAACCACGCCCTCGTCCTGTGCGACTGGCTGAAAAAGCGGTTGTAAAAAAGAAAAAGGAAGTTCTCGGACTGGTCGGACTAATCTGACCAGTCCGCCTAATAAGCAAAGCCCCCTCCAGTTCTCTTTGCGGGAATACTGGAAGGGGCTTTTTGTTGATTCTTTTGAATGATTCCTATCTTAGAACGCCTTAAATCCTTGTGCTTTCAATTCAAACTCTTGTCCATCGCGTGCCACGAGTTGTGGGCCTAAGGCTTCGCGCGTGATAGCTCCGATAACGGCCACATCCTCCATTTGCTCCACTTTCTCATGGTCGGTGAGCGGCACAGTGAAGAGCAGTTCGTAGTCCTCGCCTCCATTGAGCGCGCAGGTCGTCACATTCAGATTGAGTTCTTCTGCCGTCACAGCCGTCTGATAGTCGAGTGGGATGCGCTCTTCATAGACGCGGCAACCGCAATGGCTCGCACGGCAGATGTGGAGCAATTCGCTCGACAAGCCGTCGCTGACGTCCATCATGGCCGTTGGGCGAACGCCAGCAGCGCGCAGGCGTTCCACGATGTCGCGACGGGCTTCGGGCTTGAGGAAACGCTCGAGGAGATATTCGCGCCCTGCAAAATCGGGCTGCGCGGCCTCGGCATCCTGCGCGGGGCGACTTTCAAAGACGCGCTTCTCCCGCTCCATCAGTTGGAGTCCCATGTAGGCCGCTCCGAGATTACCGCTCACGCAAATGAGGTCGTTCTCTTTTGCGCCACTGCGATAAATAACATCGTCGGCTGGTGCTTCACCGATACACGTCAGACTGAGAGCTAAGCCGGTCATACTGCTACAAGTGTCGCCGCCAACGAGATCCACCTGATGACGCTCGCAGGCCAAACGCAGACCTTCATATATTTCCTCGACATTTTCCACAGAGAATCGGCGTCCCAAGGCCATCGACACCACGAGCTGTCGGGGCGTTCCGTTCATGGCATACACATCGGAGAAATTCACTTGCGCGGCTTTGTAGCCAAGATGCTTCAGCGGTGTGTAAACAAGGTCGAAGTGGATGCCCTCCATGAGCATATCGCTCGTCACAAGCACTTGTTTGTCGGGATAAGAAAGCACAGCACAATCATCGCCTACGCCTTTAATGGTCGAAGCATTTTTATTCTCGAACTTATCCGTCAGATGATGAATCAGCCCAAACTCTCCCAGTTCTGAAATCTGTGTCATGATGATATATAAAAGATAAAAACCCCTTCCGAAGTAGGCCTACGATGGGCCACACAGGAAGGGGACTTATGATGTTAGAAATAATAGCCCAGACCAATACGAACGCCGGCCGTACTGTTATCGCCGAAGTGGCTCAAACTCATCTTGTAATAAACAGCTGGCTCAATGGTGAGGTAGCGATTGAGGAAGAACGTATAGCCCACCTCTGCTGGAATGTAAAGGTCAGTGCTTCCTTTGGTATGATGTGACAGTTCGGCACCAGCTCCAAGGAAGAGACCATTCTGCGTAATGTTGTAGCGAAGACCTGCACCAACGAAGATATCATCAACGGCTTTCGTGTGCTGATAACCTGCATTAGCATGGACCATCCAGCGGTCGGCAATATAATAACCTGCATCCAACTGGAGTCCGAAGCGGAAACGATCGGCTTTACTATAAGAGAAACCTAAGTTGGACAGAGAGGCATTCACGTACTTAGTACCCTCACGGAACTGTGCATTCGCGCTAACAGCAACGAAAAGCACGAAGAGGAAAGAAATAATCTTTTTCATGTAATTTCTATTTTAATAAACGCGAAGATACAGTTTTTTCGTAAAAAAAGGGCGTTGATGAGAGAAAAAAGGGGGAACATACCTATTCTCCGAGCAATATAACGCTGTCCGTTTCCTTCTCTTAGGGAGAAAAGAAGACCTACGAAAAGAATATAATATACCTCTAATTTTATCAATAATTCACACATTCTACACCCCTGAGAGTCGCGCGAAATCCAACTTCGACAAATTGTTTGAAAATATTGCAAGGAGAAACGTTTGACTTCCTTATGGGAGTGCATCAGTTGGACAACGAAAGCTGAGATTTCGCCAATAAGTCCTACTTCTCTCTATACTCTCCATCCTTTTCTGACAAGAAAAATCAGAAATACGATAAGAAACTGTGCAGATTTCCTTATTGTATCAGCCAGCACAATAAGGATGTCGGCCAACGCGCCTATAGTATTGGCCGAGGCAATAAGGAAAACGATGAAAAGGTAGGCACTTGCCTTTCTATTTCAGCAAGAGAGAATGTAAAAGAAAAGGACGGTTAATAGCTCTTATAAGATGCTGCTCAAACAAACCCAAAGCGCACGCAGTTCAAAACTGCCCCATCGTGCGCCGGAGGTTGATTTCCACGCAGGGATGCACTTTGCCCGCTTGCTGCATCATATCGACGCCGAGCGGCCCTCGATAGTCCGCACCGAGGATTGGAGGAAGGTGCTGCTGAAGGCTTCGGCGCACGGCGGCAAGCACATCGGGCGAAACGCGCAAGAGTTCGGGCGAAAGATTGGACAGATATTGCCCCGAAGGGGTGGTCTGGAAAACATTGAGACCTTCGTAGTAGAGTTGTCCCTCTCGGTAAGAAAATTCCATCGCAAAATCTTGTTCATGCGCATAAAAAGGTTCTACTTCAACGCCACCTTGCTCGCGCAAAATCCGGCGAACGCGCCCTTGCTGGGCTTCGGTGAGCAGGCCATTAACTCTAAACACACCGCGCCCACTACAGCTCCACGGCGATTTCAATACCACTTCTCCCCAACTTTGCAACGCGCGCTCCACATCTTCAAAGGAACTGCAAAACTGCGCATCACCGAAACTTTCTGCCACATCCGTGCGAAGCAAAGGCAAGAGCGTAACAACCGTTTGCCGCGAACTGAGTTGACGAATTCGCTGTATTTGTTCTTCCGAAGGCAACAGGCGTTCTGGCGCACCGGCCCGCAATAACTGATGGCGAAGTAAAGGGTCCCAGCCCCAAGGCTGAATCTCCGTGATAGCATCCCAATCCACAGCTTCGCCAGGAGTCCAGCAAACATCCTCTTCTTTGGCCCACGGAAAGCGTTGTCCCGCAAAGCGTTCTGCCTGCAACTGCGCGGCTTTCGAGGGATAATAATAAGGCGAATTGGAGGCCAGGGCCTCATCGTGAGAGGGATTAAAAATGAGGAGTTTCATAGAGAAAAACAAGCATATTTGAGTTATACTTCCATGCAAAAAGTAGTGGTCAGAAAACACAAGCCAAGGAGGGAAAAATAAGAGTACACAGCACCATTGAAACGCCTATGCAGACAACGTAAATATCCGTGCTGCCACACGATAGACGGCGGAACGCTGACGAGAAAATTAGGAACTTCTTTTACAGACTCTTTCATTGTTGAAAAAGGAATACGAAAAAGTCTTGCAAAGATAGCACTTTTCATAAAAAAGTCTTATCTTTGCGGGGAAACATTTATTCTAACTAAGGGGTCTCAGCAGAGACCTATTCATACTACTATGTTATTCAGCAAAGAGACTTACGTTCAGCGCCGCCAAGAACTTCGGAAGCTTGTGGGCGACGGCATCATTCTGCTCTTTGGCAATAATGATGCACCGATGAACTATCCTTCTAACGCCTATAAGTATAGGCAGGATAGCGCGTTCCTCTACTATTTCGCACAGCACCGCGAAGGGCTGGTTGGCGTCATGGATGCCGACACGGACTACGAGGTTCTTTGCGGCAACGAGATTGACATTGACGACATCGTGTGGTACGGTAGCGTGAAATCAGTGGGCGACTTGGCACAGGAAGCGGGAGTTCCCAATCATGCTCCTATGAGCCGCGTGGCCGACATCGTAGACGAAGCCGTCAAACAAGGACGTAAGGTTCATTTCCTCCCGCCCTATCGCTACAATACGCAGATTCAGATTATGGACCTGCTGCATATCCATCCGTCGAAACAGCGTGCGGCTGCTTCTCTGCCTCTCATCCAAGCCGTTGTTAAACAACGCAGCAAGAAGACGGCAGAAGAAATCGAAGAGCTCGAACGCGCTGCTGCCATCGGGTATCAAATGCACACAACGGCTATGCGCCTCTGCAAGCCAGGCGTGACGGAGCAATTCATCGGAGGCACTATCGACGGTATCGCTATGGCCTACGGTTCAGTACCTTCGTTCCAGAGCATCGTCACCATGCACGGGGAAATCATGCACGGCAATCCGTCGCCGCGCGCCCTTGAGGCCGGTCGCCTTATGCTTTGCGACGCGGGCGCAGAGACTAACGAACACTACTGTTCGGACAACACGCGTACCACGCCCATTAGTGGCCGCTTCACGCAGAAACAGAAAGATATTTACCAGATTGTGGTGGACTGCCACGACTTAGCTCTCGATGTGGCCAAGCCTGGTGTTCGCTGGTGGGATGTACACTTCGATGTGTGCCGACTCATGACGAACCGACTGAAGGAGTTAGGCCTGATGAAGGGCGACACTGAGGCCGCACTCCGTGCAGGGGCTCACGCGCTGTTCTTGCCCCACGGACTGGGTCACATGATGGGCATGGACGTTCACGACATGGAGGGACTGGGCCAGACCTACGTTGGTTTCGACGACGAAACCCGTCCAAATCTCGACCAATTCGGCACTAACTGTCTGCGCATGGGACGCCGCCTCGAAGAGGGCTTTGTTGTCACCGACGAACCGGGCATCTATTTCATCCCAGACCTCATCGACCTGTGGCGCTCTCAGCACACTTACGACGATTTCATCAACTTCGACAAGGTTGAGGAGTACAAAGACTTCGGCGGAATACGCATCGAAGACGACGTCTTAGTCACCGCCGATGGTTGCCGTTTCTTAGGAAAGGATCGCATACCTTACCACGTGGACGAAGTGGAGGAATTCCTCGCTAACAGAGACTAAAATTCCACTTATTCTCTCCCATCATGGGACACCCCAAAGATGCCGCCTAACCAGTGCGGCATCATCAACATGCACATACAATTAAAATTTATCTTTATATGAACAAAAATCTCCTCCTTGCAGCTGTAATGATACTGCTCCCAGGAACAATGACCGCTCAAGAAAAGCCAGCAGCGGCCAAAAATGACACGGTGCAATTTACCGTAGTGAAAGCTAACCCTATCACCTCCATCAAGGATCAGAATCGTTCAGGTACCTGCTGGGATTATAGTTCTCTCGGTTTCTTCGAGGCAGAACTTCTCCGTCTTGGTAAGGGCACTTACGATTTGTGCGAGAGCTTCGTGGCTTACCATACTTATATGGACCGCGCTGAGAAGGCTATCCGTATGCACGGCGATGTAAGTTTCAGCCAGGGTGGTTCTTTTTATGACGTTCTCTATTGTATGCGTCACTATGGTATTGTTCCTCAAGAAGCTATGCCTTTCCCTGGTAGTCTCTACGGAGATAGCCTCTTCAACTTCAACACGCTCGACGCACAGGCCAGTGCTTACGTTAAGTCCATTGCAAATAGCCAAATGAAGAAGATACCTCTCACGTGGAAATCTACGCTGAGCAATATCTATGCAGGCTATTTCGGTGAGCTCCCTAAGACCTTTACTTACAAAGGCAAGAGCTACACGCCGGAAAGCTTCCAGAAGAGCCTCGGACTTAACCTCGACGACTACGTAAGTCTGACAAGTTTCATGCACCATCCCTTCTACAGCAAATTCATTATTGAAGTGCAGGACAACTGGCGCTGGGCAGAGAGCTACAACTTGCCTATAGACGAGTTTATGACGGTGATGGAAAGCGCTGTCCGCAATGGCTACACCTTTGCATGGGGTGCCGACGTCAGCGAAACAGGTTTCAGCCGCAACGGTATTGCAACAGTTCCGGCGAAGTCTTACAAGAACGACCTGACGGGGTCTGATGCTGCTCGCTGGATGGGTACAAACGGCAAGCAGGTGAATCAAGCTGACAGCAAGGACGAACTGACTATCACACAGCAACTTCGTCAAACTGCTTACGATAATTGGGAAACAACGGACGACCACGGTATGGTTATCTATGGTCTTGCTAAAGATCCTCAAGGTAAAGAGTATTTCATGGTGAAGAATAGCTGGGGCGAATACGGCCGCTACAAAGGTATCTTCTACGCAAGCAAACCTTACGTTGCCTACAAGACGATGAACATTCTCATCAACAAAAACGCTATCCCCAAGGACATCCGCAAGAAGCTCGGTATCTAATCTGCCGACACATATATAAGTATATAAGACCACCTCTTTAGGGGTGGTCTTTTTTGTTGGACTGACGAAAAACGAAATTGGGCTGATGGCTGAAAAAAGCAGACAATAAGCCAACAGAATAAAGATGTATACGGATTCGAGAACTTTTGCGAGCAGCAATTAAACTTTTTCCGTAACTTCGCTACATCAAATGTCAAACAAAATAATAACAAATAGAAAAGGCATACTATGATTGATTCCCTTCTGAAGTTTCTCGATGCATCGCCCGTAAACTTTCTGGCGGTGAAGAATATTGCGGCCGAACTCGATAAGGCTGGCTATCGTCATCTCAACCCTGCCGAGGCTTTGGGCAGTGTAAAAGCAGGCGATCGCTTCTATGTCACCAAAAACGACTCTTCCATCTACGCCTTCCAAATAGGCGCACGCCCATTGGCAGAAGCTGGCTTCCGCTTGCTTTGTGCCCATTGCGACTCGCCCACGTTCCGCATCAAACCCAATGCTGAAATGACCTGCGAAGGAGGTATCGTAAAACTCAATACAGAGGTCTACGGCGGCCCTATCATGTCTACATGGTTCGATCGTCCGCTGACACTCGCAGGTCGCGTAATCCTACGCGGCAGCGATGCCTTACATCCGCGAACGCTACTCATTCACATCCAGCGCCCTCTGCTGCAAATCAGCAACTTGGCCATTCACTTCAACCGACAGGTGAACGACGGCGTGAAACTCTCTCGGCAAAAGGATGTGCTTCCCCTACTCGGCATCATCAGCGACGAACTGGAACGCGGAAATCTCCTTATGAATGTCATCGTGGAGGAACTGAACAAGCAAGAGCACGTGGACCGCAGCGACATCCTCGACTTTGATCTCTACTTGGCCGATACTGCTCCTGCGTGTACCTTCGGAGTTCACAACGAGTTTATCTCTTCTGGCCGTCTGGACGACCTTTCTATGTGCTACGCCGGACTAACGGCACTACTCCACACGCCTGCCACCGACACAACGCAAGTTTTGGCCATCTTCGACAATGAAGAAACAGGTTCACAGACCAAGCAAGGTGCAGGAAGTCCGTTCTTGGCATCGATGCTGAAGCGCATCTGCTTTGCGCAGAGCGGTTCAGAGGAAGCATTCAATCAAGCCATCGAACAAGCATTTATGATTTCGGCCGACAACGCCCATGGTTGGCATCCCAACTACAACGAGAAGTACGACCCAACAAATCACCCACAGTTGGGCGGAGGTCCAGTCATCAAGTTCAACGCAGCCCAGAAATACGCCAGCGACGCCGTCACAGCGGCCGTTTTCGCCCGCATTTGCGAGGAAGCAGGCGTACCTTGCCAGCGTTTTGTGAATAATAGCGATGTGGCAGGCGGTAGCACTTTGGGCAACATCTTAGCCTCTTCGCTCCCTCTCCGTGGTGTCGACATGGGCAATGCAGTTTTGGCCATGCACAGTTGTCGCGAAACGGGCAGCGTGGCAGACCACGAATACTGCGTCAAAGCCTTCGAACGCTTCTTCGAGATGTAGTAATGAAGTAAGTTTTTTATAACCATCACTATAATCAACCACAAACTTTATAAAATATCTGCGGCAAACTCTACCTGTAAGAGTTTGTCGCAGGCTTTGTATAAAGGAGAATCATAATAGTAGAAAGAGATAACAAAAAACGGCAGATAGAAATGTTTAACTTCTTTTAAGTGATTTCCCAGGCAAGTTCTTTAAATGTTTGGATTTAATAGGTACATCAACAGTAATGAAAGTTCAATTTTTAACCATAAAAAAACAATAAAACAATGGAATTAAAAAACGTTTTTAGAACAATGATGGTGGCAGTATGCTGCCTGGGTGCTGCAGTGTTGACTTCTTGCGATAATGAAGACAACAACAAACTAAAGTTAAGTGTTGCCAAAGTTGATATGGTATCTGGTGCTACAGCCAGAGTGGCTATCAGCAACGGAACGCAACCCTATTCAGTAAGATCTGTAGACGAAAAAGTAGCCACGGTCAAATTAGAAAAAAATGTCATGACTATTACTGGCGTGAAGGAAGGCAAAACTTCTATCGTTGTTACGGATAAGAAGAAAATGTCTGCAACTCTGGCTGTTAATGTAATGAAACCTCTTGATTTCGACAAGCAACAAGTGGAAGTTGCAGTAGGCAAGGAGGAGACTGTTGTCGTTAAGTCCGGAAAAGCTCCATATACAGCTATGGTGAAAGATAATAAGATTGCTACCGCTACGGTAAAAGATTCCAAAATTATGATTAAAGGCATCAAGGCTGGAACTACTACTGTTAGTGTTCTTGATAAGAATAAGTTAGCTGGAACGGTTGTTGTTACCGTGAAGTAATCTGTTAAATATCCAAAGCGTTGGATAACGGGGAAATTGGCAACAGTATTTC
>CAUSYJ010000020.1:0-16239 GCA_963535845.1 uncultured Alloprevotella sp. | reverse complement strand
CAGGATTACGATTAAAAAGGACTAAAAAACAATTAGTTCTGAAAGAAACTATTATCTTTGCACGATTTTAAGACGAAAATATATTTTTAATAGATCTATTTATAAACGATGAACGTAATTACAAAAACCGTCGAACTGCCTGATGGACGCACCATCAGCATTGAGACTGGTAAGCTTGCTAAGCAAGCCGATGGTGCTGTCATGCTCCGTATGAACAATACGATGCTGCTTGCCACCGTCACCGCCGCAAAAGACGCTGTTCCTGGTACTGACTTCATGCCCTTGCAGTGTGACTACAAAGAGAAGTACTCTGCTGCTGGCCGCTTCCCTGGAGGCTTCACAAAGCGCGAAGGTCGTGCTGGCGACTATGAGATTCTGACGAGTCGCCTTGTTGATCGCGCTCTCCGTCCCCTCTTCCCCAGCAACTACCACGCTGAGGTTTATGTCAACATCATCCTTTTCTCTGCTGACGGTGTAGATATGCCCGATGCTTTGGCTGGTTTCGCAGCTTCAGCCGCTTTGGCTGCCAGCGATATTCCTTTCGATGGTCCTATCTCTGAATGCCGCGTGGCTCGCATCAATGGAGAGTTCGTCATCAACCCAACTTTCGAACAGCTCAAGCAAGCCGATATGGATTTGATGGTTGGTGCTACAGAAGACAACATCATGATGGTGGAAGGCGAAATGAAAGAAGTGCCTGAAAGCGCACTCCTCGCTGCTCTCAAAGCTGCCCACGAAGCCATCAAGCCCATGTGCCGCATCCAGAAAGAACTAATGAAGGAACTCGGCACCGACGTGAAGCGCGAATACTGCCACGAAGTGAACGATGAAGAGTTGCGTCAAGAAATTCGCAACGAACTTTATCAGCCCGCTTACGACATTATTGGTAAGGCTCTGCCTAAGCACGATCGCATGGATGCTTTCGATGCTCTCCGCGAGAACTTCAAAGAGAAATATGCTGAAGCACATGCCGACCTGACAGCAGACGAACTCGAAGAAAAGAATACGCTCATCGACAGATACTATAACGACGTAGAACGCGACGCAATGCGCCGTTGCATTCTCGACGAAGGCAAGCGCCTCGACGGACGTAAGACTACGGAAATTCGCCCCATCTGGTGCGAAGTAAGCCCACTCCCCGCCCCTCACGGCTCTGCCATCTTCACCCGCGGTGAAACACAAGCTCTCGCCACTACCACTCTCGGCACGAAGCTTGATGAGAAAATGGTGGACGATGTGCTGGACAAGAGCTACCAGCGTTTCCTGCTCCACTACAACTTCCCTCCTTTCTCCACTGGCGAGGCTAAGGCTCAGCGCGGCGTAGGCCGTCGCGAAATCGGTCACGGCCACTTGGCATGGCGCGGTATTAAGGGGCAGATTCCTGAGGATTTCCCCTACACCGTTCGTGTTGTGAGCGATATCCTCGAATCAAACGGCTCTAGCTCTATGGCAACTGTTTGCGCTGGTACATTGTCTTTGATGGACGCTGGTGTGCCTCTCAACAATCCCGTCAGCGGTATTGCTATGGGTCTTATTAAGAATCCAGGCGAAGAGAAATATGCTGTTCTCTCCGACATCCTTGGCGATGAGGACCACTTGGGCGATATGGACTTCAAGACTACAGGTACTGTCAATGGTCTGACTGCAACGCAGATGGACATCAAGTGCGACGGTCTGAGCTACGAGATTCTCGAAAAGGCTCTCGAACAAGCTAAACAAGGTCGCGAACATATTCTGGGCGAGATGCTTAAAACACTTCCGGCTCCTCGTGAAGACTTCAAGCCACAAGTTCCTCGCATCGTGCAGTTTACTATTCCTAGAGAATTTATCGGAGCTGTCATTGGCCCGGGCGGTAAAATCATCCAGGGCATGCAGGAAGAAACTGGCGCCACTATCACTATCGACGAAGACGAAAGAGGTGGTGTCGTACAGGTTAGCGCTCCCAACAAGGAAAGTATCGATGCAGCAGTTGGTAAGATCAAAACCATTGTTGCTGTTCCCGAAGTAGGCGAAGTTTACGATGCAAAAGTTATCAGCATCATGCCTTACGGCTGCTTCGTAGCATTCATGCCGGGCAAGGAAGGTTTGCTCCACATCTCTGAGATTGCTTGGAAGCGTCTCGAGACCGTTGAGGAAGCCGGCATCAAAGAAGGCGACACAATCAAAGTAAAGCTCCTTGAAATCGATCCAAAAACGGGCAAGTTCCGCCTCTCTCATCGTGTGCTCGAAGAAAAGCCCGAAGGTTGGGAGGATCGCCCACAGCGCCGTCCGCGCCGCGAGGGTGACAACCACGGTGAACGTCGTCCGCGCCGCGAAGGCGGTTTCCGTGACCACCACGAGCGTCGCAATTTTGGCGAAGAGCAGCAAAAGCCGGAAGGCAGCAGCTTCGACTTCTAATCAGAAAATTTATATGATTAAATAGCCATAGGCACTTTGGAATCCCCCGCAGGTCTAACCACCAGCGGGGAATTTTTATTATTTGCTTTCTTTAGTTGAGTTTCCCGCCTATCAGCTGAGCCAATCTAAACAGTCCGACTAGTCCGTACCCGAAGCCCTGCGACACAAAAAAGTATAAAACTTTTGTTATGCAGGGATATTGGCGTAATTTTGCCACTCAAACCTCTATAAACATCAACGTTATGAAACTCTTGCTTTTAGGGAGCGGCGGACGCGAACATGCTTTAGCATGGAAAATAGCACAAAGTCCAAAAGTCGAAAAACTCTACATCGGTCCTGGTAATGCCGGCACGGCGGCCGTTGGAGAAAATGTGGAGATAACGCCAACTGACTTCGATGAGGTGGCAGACTTTGTCATCAACTACGAAATTGACATGGTGATTGTTGGACCAGAAGTGCCGCTCGTTAAAGGTATCACAGATTATTTCCAGAATCATAGTTTGCTCCGCGATGTGAAGATTATTGGTCCTTCTAAGGTGGGTGCACAATTGGAAGGTTCGAAGGATTTTGCCAAAGGCTTCATGAAACGCCACAACATTCCCACGGCCGCTTACGCCACCTTCGACGGTGACCACGTGGAAGAAGGTTGCCGTTTCTTAGAGACACTCTCAGCCCCTTACGTCCTTAAAGCCGACGGGCTTGCAGCAGGAAAAGGCGTACTGATTGTCCCAACGCTGGAAGAAGCCAAGAAAGAACTCCGCGAAATGCTCGGTGGCATGTTTGGCAACGCCAGTAGCCGAGTGGTCATCGAAGAATTTCTGAGCGGCGTTGAATGTAGTGTCTTCGTTCTGACCGATGGTAAAAACTATCAGTTGCTCCCCGAAGCCAAAGACTACAAACGTATTGGCGAAGGCGACACTGGACTGAACACTGGTGGTATGGGAAGCATCACTCCCGTTCCTTTTGCCACTCGCGAATGGATGCAGAAAGTGGAAAAAGAAATTATACGTCCAACAGTAAATGGGCTTGCAGAAGAAGGCATCGACTATAAGGGTTTCATCTTTTTCGGCCTCATCAACTGCGATGGACAACCGAAAGTTATCGAATACAACTGCCGCATGGGCGATCCCGAAACAGAGAGCGTCATGCTTCGCTTGAAGAGTGACATTGTAGACCTCTTTGAAGGTGTGGCCGAAGGTAACCTCGACCAGCGCAAAGTGGAATTCGATGAGCGCGCGGCAGTCTGCGTGATGCTTGTTAGTGGTGGCTATCCCGGCGATTATAAGAAAGGTTTCCCCATCACGGGAGCAGCCGTTGAAGGAAGCGTTGTGTTCCATGCTGGAACAAGCATCAAGAATGGACAACTCGTTACAAATGGTGGGCGCGTTATTGCCGTTAGCTCTTATGGTAAGACACAGCAAGAAGCTTTGGCACAGAGCATGAAGGGGGCAGAACAAATCCAATACGAAGGTAAATACTTCCGTCGAGATATCGGAAAAGATGTACTGTAAGTAGGGATAAAGGAATAGGCACAAGAAAGTTGCTACTTCGCGCATCTCTTCGCGCAGTCAGAATCTTTGGGGAGTATCCCAACAGCCCCCTCGCAACTTTATTCATAAGAATGATTGATAAAAGTTTCAGAAACAAAGTAGTCACTGGGCCGCTCACGCTGCCCATCATGGTCGTCATCGCCAGTATTCTCTGGTTTGTAGTCGACCCCACAACTATTTGGAGTGTCGGAGGTTTGGCTTCGACACTCTTCATGGCTTATTTGCTGATGGAACTCAACAATCGCAATCAACTGCTGCGCATTCGTTCGCGCATGGTGAGTTGTACTTTTTTGATGCTCTCCGTAGCTTGTACGTTCACACATCAGCTCAGTTGGCAGATGGTTCCAGCCTATTGTTTAGTGGTGTCCTACCTTCTTCTCTTCAGCTCCTATCAAAAGTCGCGTCCAGAAGGCATCATTTTCCACACCTTCTTTTTCCTCGGTCTCGGAAGCCTTGTTTTCCCTCCGATGCTTCTACTCCCCATCCTTTTCTACATCGAAATGGTTGTTCAACTACGTTCGCTCACTTGGCGCACGTTTTTAGCAGGCATTTTCGGGCTTATTATCCCCTATTGGTTTCTTGCCGGCTGGGCTGTATGGAAGAACCAGCTCGATACGGCTTTTCTCTATCTCCTCCCCTACTTTGAATATCAAATTCCCGACTACAAGAGCATTCCTCTCTGGCAGTACGTCAACTTCGGTTTTATACTGGTACTCGTCTTGTTAGGACTCATCCACTACTATCGCACGAACTTCAACGACAAGATTCGTGTGAGAATGTGTTTCTACATATTTATCATACAAGAACTGGCCATTATCGGCGGCATGGTGGCTTATCCGTGTTTCTTCAATTATCTTTTCCCTCTTCTAATTGTCAATAGTTCTCCACTCATTGCCCATTATTTCACCCTTGCAAAGGGGCGAGTACTCATGAATATCTGGTTCATCTTTTGGTTACTCATCACCATCGCACTCTATTGTTATAATTCAGGATTACTCCCTTTGGAGAGTTGGTTGAAAGACCTACTCCCTCTATAAACATACTCACACTATGCTCGACTCCCTCCAACAGCTCCTCATCGAAAATGGTGCTCTCGGAATGTTCCTTGCAGCATTTTTGGCTGGAAGTTTCCTCCCGTTCAGCTCCGAAGTTGTGATGGTTGGTCTGCTCACAGCAGGTACTCCCGCAACTGGGCTTCTCATTTGGGGAACGCTGGGAAATGTTCTTGGCGCACTCTTCAACTATGGTATCGGTTCTTTAGGAAAAGAAGAATGGATACAGCAATGGACAAAAGTTTCCCCCGAAAAGTTAGAACAAGGAAAACGGAAAGTACGCAAATACGGCTCTTGGGCGGGACTCTTAGCATGGATTCCTCTCTTGGGAAGTGTCATCACAGTGGCCATGGGCTACCTCCGCACCAATCTTCTCTACTCTGTGTTCAACATTGCCGTAGGGAAATTTGCCCGTTATGCCATACTTATCTCCGCCTACAAAGCACTATAAAGAAATGAAAATAACTCGTTTTGCCCTCCTCCTTATCATCAGCGTCCTCCTCACGAGTTGTGCTGGCGAATTGACGGACACCCGTCCGCGCATAGCCGTCAGTATCGAACCGCTGCGCTACTTCACAGAACAGATTGTGGGCGATCACTATAAGGTCACTACACTCATGCCAACAGGAGGAAGCCCTGAGACTTACGAACCAACGCCGCACCAAATAGTGGAGCTCAGTCAGAGTCAACTCTACTTTTCAGTGGGTACGCTGGGGTTCGAACAAACTCAACTGGAGAAAATGGCAGAGACTGCTCCTGAGCTGAGAATCGTTTCACTCATGAAGGGCGTTAATCTCTTGGCAGCACAACATAGTGAAAATAGTTCCAACTCGGCCGACCCACATGTATGGATGTCGACAAGTAATGCCCGCATCTTGGCCAGCAACATTTGCAACGCTTTGTGCGAAGCCGACTCCGCCAATGCTGAGATATACAAAGACAACCTCAAACGTTTCGATGCTCGTGTCGATAGCATTGATGCCGCAATCCGTACCGAACTCAAAGATGTGAGCCATCGCAGTTTTCTCATCTACCACCCCGCTCTCGGCTATTTTGCTCGCGATTACGGTTTGCGCCAACTGGCGGTGGAACAAGACGGCAAAGAACCTTCTGCTGCACGAATGCAACAACTCATCAGAACATGTAAGAACGAAAACGTCAGAGTGGTGTTCATAGAAAAGGAATACAGCGGAAAATCCGCCCGCCGCATAGCGGAGCACTTGGGCGCAAAAGTAAGTATCATCAATCCGCTCGGCTACGACTGGCCAACGGAACTTTCCATCATTTCAAAGGCTTTGAAAAATGAAGGAACTACTCAAGTTCGATAACCTCTGCCTTACTTACGGGCGGAATACCATTCTCGACCATGTCAGCGCATCCATATCTGAGCGCGACTTTATTGTTCTGACGGGGCCCAACGGTGGGGGTAAAACCACATTGCTACAAATCATTGCAGGACTGTTGCCCCCTACTGCAGGAAGCATCATTTGCCGACCAGGACTCACGTTGGGCTACCTACCACAGTATAGAGGTATCGATCGCGACTTCCCTATCACCGTGGGCGAGGTGGTGCTGAGCGGACTGCAAAACCGCAAACGCCTCTTTACAAGCTTTTCGCGCCAACAAAAAGAACAGGTCGACCGTGTGCTCGAACGCCTACAAATCAGTCAGTTCAAGGAACGCCCCATCAAGGGGCTTAGTGGCGGGCAGTGGCAACGCGTTTTGCTGGGGCGCGCCATCGTTTCCCAACCCGATCTCCTTCTCCTCGACGAGCCCGACACCCATCTCGACCTCGAAGGGAAGGATTTTCTCTATAATCTCTTGCGCGAAGAAAACAACCACAGTGCTGTGCTCCTCGTTAGCCATGATGCCACAGTCAGCAACACCACTATGTGGGAAGTTAAAGACGGCCTGCTCAGTCCCGTTCGTGAGATAGTGTGATAAGCCCTTATTTTTACCCTCAAAATTCCCCTCTTCCTTTCGCCCAAACCGCTCACACAATAAGGCTGTCGGCTTAATAATCCCGACTTCCTTATTGGAATGCCGAAAAATCTTTCTACTTTTGTAAATTGTATTAGATTGCAAATCAAAAACTATCATAACATATTCAAACACATCAATGAAGCAGTACAAAATTACCAACAACATCATCGGTTGGATTGTTTTTGCTATCGCCGCCTTCACCTACTGCATGACAGTAGAACCTTCGGCGAGCTTCTGGGATTGCCCTGAGTTTATCTCCACGGCAACAAAACTGGAAGTAGGTCACCCGCCCGGTGCACCATTCTTTATGTTAACGGGTAACTTCTTTACCCAATTCACAGGCGACCCTGCCAAGGCGGCTTTTTGCGTCAATATCATGTCGGCGCTCCTTTCTGCCTTGTGTATTTTGTTCCTCTTCTGGACCATCACCCACCTCACGCGGATGCTCATCTGCAAGGACGGAACGGTCACCACTTGGGGACAAATCATCACCATTATGGGTTCGGGCGTTGTGGGCGCTTTGGCCTACACTTGGAGCGACACTTTCTGGTTTTCAGCTGAGGAAGGCGAGGTTTACGCCTACTCTTCCATGTTCACCGCCTTGGTGTTCTGGCTCATCCTTAAGTGGGAAGACCACGCCGACGAGCCACACAGCGACCGCTGGATTGTACTGATTTTCTATCTCACTGGATTGAGCATTGGCGTCCACTTGCTCAACCTTCTTTGCCTCCCCGCCATCGCTTTGGTCTACTACTACAAGCGCCATCCGCAAGCCCAGTCAAAAGGCTCTTTGGTGGCTCTTCTCGTAGGCTTCCTGCTGGTAGCCGCCGTGCTCTATGGCGTTGTCCCGGGCATTGTGAAGGTGGGCGGCTGGTTTGAGCTGTTCTTTGTCAACACCCTCGGAATGCCGTTCAACACTGGTATGATTGTCTACATCCTTGCCCTCATCGCCGTTGTCTTAACGGCCATTTGGAGCACAACAAAGACCAACCGCACGCTCACCAACGGACTCTACCTCGCCAGTGTCGGCATGCTCGGTATCCCGTTCTTCGGAACAGGCTTTATGTCTGTGCTCATCGGCATCATTCTCTTAGCTACGCTCTACTTCTTGCTCAACATGAAGCGCAAGGACGGAAAGATGCTGCTGCGCAAGCGAATTCTCAACACGAGCCTCCTCTGTATGCTCATGCTGATGATTGGCTACAGCTCTTATGCTGTCATCGTGATTCGCTCCGTTGCCAATCCGCCAATGGATCAGAACTCTCCGGAGGACATCTTCTCGCTGGGTAGCTACCTCAGTCGTGACCAATACGAACAAGCCCCACTCTTCTTCGGCCAAGCTTTCACTTCTCAACCCGATTTCGATGCCAGCGGACACGCCATTTATAATACCACAACGGAGCATCACCGCAAAGAGAAGACGCAAGCTAACGAAGCCGACACTTATGAAGATGTTGAGAGTCTCGAATCTCTGCAATATCCTTCGGGTATGAAGATGCTCTTCCCGCGTATGTATTCCAGCGCACATGCGCAGGCCTACAACGATTGGTTGGGAGGAAACATCCAGCTCCGTGATATCAACTACACCACCTCTGGTGGCGACTTCCAGTATGGCCAAATGCCCTCGCAGTGGGACAACCTGAATTTCTTCATGTCCTATCAGATCAACTTCATGTACTGGCGCTATTTCATGTGGAACTTTGCAGGTCGCCAGAACGGCTATCAAAGCAATGGAGAGAAGGAACACGGCAACTGGCTAACTGGTATCCCATTCATCGACAATGCCATGTATGGCAACCAAAAAGAGCTGCCCAACGAATTGCAGCAGGATAAGGCTCACAACGTGTTCTATATGTTGCCGCTCCTCCTCGGTTTGCTCGGCCTTTTCTGGCAGGCTTTCCGCGGCGACAAGGGCGTGAAACAATTCTGGGTGGTATTCTTCCTTTTCTTCATGACAGGTCTTGCCATTGTGCTCTATCTGAATCAGACCCCAATGCAACCGCGTGAGCGCGACTATGCTTATGCTGGTTCGTTCTATGCCTTTGCCATCTGGATTGGTATGGGCGTGGCTGCTTTGGCCGATCTCTTGGGTCGTGCGTTAAAGGCAAGAAAGAAAGCCACGGAAGAGTTTGGCGTACTGCCAGCAGCTGTAGCCTCTGTGCTTTGTGTACTCGTGCCGCTTCAAATGGTGAGTCAGACGTGGGACGACCACGACCGTTCTGGCCGCTATGCTTGTCGCGACTTCGGTTTGAACTATCTCGACACTATGCCTGAGAAGTTGGCCGACGGAACACCTGCCAACCCCATCATTTTCTCGAATGGTGACAACGACACCTTCCCCCTCTGGTACAACCAAGAGACCGAAGGTAAGCGTACGGATGCCCGTGTCTGCAACTTAGAATATCTAAAGACGGAATGGTACACTGACCAGATGGTGCGCCCTGCCTACAATTCTCCGTCGCTCCCCATTGCGTGGAAGCGTGCCGAATATGTGGACGACGGCAAGCATGGTTACTTCGCCATCGTGGATCGCAAGGCCGAACTCGATGCTTTCAAGAAGGCTCATCCCAACGGTCCTGATCCTTACGAACTCACTTACATCATGGACAACTATGTCCGCACGAAGCAGATCTTCCCTACCGACTCTGTTGTGGTGAAAGTGAACAAGCAGAACGTTATCAATCAGGGTATCACCGTGCCAGCAGGTATGGAAATCCCCGACCATATCAGCCTTTCGCTGAAATGGGCCGGCAGAGGTATGATTCGCAACCAAGTGATGATCTACGAAATGTTGGCGCGCAACGACTGGAAGCGCCCCATCTATATGAGTGTAACGCTTGGAGCTGAGAACTATGCTGGCTTGCAGGACTACTTCTGCCTCGAGGGTTTGGCTTATCGTCTCACACCGTTCAAGCTCGGCCAAGGCCGCATTGATACGGACAAGATGTACACCAATCTCATGACACGCTTCAAATATGGTAACGTAGCTATGCCGGGCATTTTCCTCGACGAAACCAACCTACGCATGGCACAGACCCACCGCCGCATGTTCTCTATCCTCATAGAGCGATTGCTCAACGAAGGCAAGAAGGACAAGGCGCTCGCCGCTCTGCGCATGTGCGAAAAAGTGTTGCCAGAAGCCACAGTGCCTTACGAATATTCGGATGTTGATCTTGCAATGCTCTGGTTCCGTGCTGGCGATAAGGCCAATGCAGCAAGAGTGGCAAAAGAGGTGGCGCGCCAAAACTGGCAGTATCTCAACTGGGCCAACACGCTGCCGCAGGAAACGATATATTCCTATGCCAACAGTTGCACAAAGACCTTCCTCTACCTCTACCGCTGCGTAGCCCTCCTTCAGGATATGAAGGATAAGGACTTCGCCCTGTGGAACAACCGCGTCAATGCACTGAGTCGCACCACGGCAGGTAGCATCGGTTCGCAAGGTGTGATGAAGATGATGCAACAGCAGCAAGCTCCGCAATCGGATGCTAATGCTGACGAGAATAGCTATAATCTTGCAGATTAACCCCATACTCATGGAGAGAAACGACCCTTATGGGGTCGTTTCTCTCTTTTTCTTTTTAGCACAACGCTCATAAAATCTCTCGCGAAATATGTTTATCGAACAACCCACCAAATGGCTCCGATGGCTCTACCCGCTGGCACTCTGGCGAATGGACAAGAACGTTCGCGCCGTTTATCTCACCTTCGACGATGGACCTATCCCTGAAGTGACGCCGTGGGTGCTCGACGTATTGGACCATTACGGTATCAAGGCCACCTTTTTCATGGTGGGCGACAATGTGCGGAAGCATCCCGAGATTTACGAGATGGTCAAGCAGCGCGGACACCGCATAGGAAACCATACTTTCAACCACATTGGCTCGCTACGTCATGGCATCAATAGCTATATGCGCAACGTGGAGAAGGCCAACGCCTACCTTCGCACCGACCTCTTCCGGCCGCCTCACGGCTGGATGAAACCCGCTCTCTATGTGGCGGCCCGCTTGAAGTATCGCGTGGTGATGTGGGACCTCGTAACGCGCGACTACAGTAAGCGCCTCAACGGTCGCGACGTGTTGCGCAACGTGCAGCGTTATGCTCGCAATGGGAGTATCATCACTTTCCACGATTCGCTCAAATCCCACGACAAAATTCTCTATGCGCTCCCTCGCGCCATCGAATGGCTTCGCGATCAGGGCTATGAATTCAAAGTGTTCGATTAGGGAACGAAAAATCAAAAAAAACTCTCGCTTTCCTTGACATTGACATAAGCACCAAGAGAAGGCAAAAAATCTCTATTCAGTGCCATCTGCGGCTTTCTGCGTAAAATCTCCCCTTTGAGGTGATTGTTGCAACACGCAAAAAGTCCCAGATGGCACTGATTTTCTTATTTTCCCACTGTTTTTCTTCAAAAAAAGGCAAAATTAGAGAGAACATAGCAACAGTTTTCCTTATAGTATCAGCCAACGCAATAAGGATGTCAGCTGGGGCAATAAGGGTGTCAGCCCATAGCCTTATTGTAACTATCTACAGCCTTATCCTCCCTCTCCTTCAGCAAGCCTCATCCAAGGATCTACTTACTCCGTGATGGATTTCAAACGATTCTCAGAGCTTAGAAAATAAGAAGTAGATTGACAGAAGGAGGCTTTTCAAGAGTCTCTCCCAACCGTTGAGGAAGCCATACCTGCTAAACTTTCCTAAGAGCCACTACAGCTTGAAGAGAAAGGAGCCAACTTTCAGTCTTTCAAGTTTTTTAAGAGGAAAAAGTTGCAAGAGAGGCAAAGAAAAGCATAAATTTGCCTTATCCTTCCAAAGAGGGAATAACATCTAAAAACTATTGCTATGGATTACGGTAGAGAAGACTACAACGAACGCGACGAACGCTATCGTGAAGAGGCTGAAACGGACAACATGAAGCTCCAAACTGCCTACGAACGCCGGCGACGCATGCAAGAGAAAGACGACTGGTATTCGATTCATGACGAAGACAACCCCTGATGAGCCTTCTTTTCTGACAGAAGGCATACTGAACACATCACTTATCAAAGCCGAGGCACTGCGTCTCGGCTTTTCGGCATGTGGACTGGCACCGGCAGAACCAGTGGATAAGGTTCATGCCGAAAGAAGGCTACAGTGGATCAGCGAGGGACGGCATGCCGACATGCAGTATCTGGAGCGCAACATGGACAAACGGCTTGACCCGCGATTGCTGGTGGAGGGGGCGCGAACGATACTTTCCGTGGCGCTCAACTACTATCCGGCTGAAAAACTCAGCGGGTGGGCGCTCTCACGTTACGTTTATGGGCAGGACTACCACGAAGTGATGAAAGCACGCCTCCGACAACTGGCAGAGCATATCCCGCCCAAAGAGGGGTATGAAACGCGCGTGTTTGTGGACACCGCACCGCTGGATGAGCGATACTGGGCTTGGCGGTGCGGACTGGGCTGGCAGGGACGCTCTGGACAGCTTATCCTGCCGAAAGGTGGGACATATTTTTTCCTGGGAGAAATCGTTCTGCCCTATGAAGCCGACGCCTACGACACGCCCATAGAGAATCGCTGCGGCACGTGCCATGCGTGTGTCGACGCCTGCCCTGGTCAAGCGCTTCGGGGCGATGGCACGCTCGATGCTAACCGCTGCTTGAGCTATCTGACCATAGAAAATCGTGGCGACCTACCACCGGGGACGGGGCAGAAGATGGGAGCGTGCTTTTACGGTTGCGACCGTTGCGCCGAGGTTTGCCCGTGGAATCGATTTGCCAAACCCACCGAAGTGGAAGAGTTCCGTCCCAGCGAACAACTGCTACAAATGACACGCGAGGATTGGGAACAACTTACCGTCGAACAGTATCGCGCCATCTTCAAAGGGTCGGCAGTGAAGCGCGCCAAGTTTGAAGGATTGAAAAGAAATATAAAAGCTTTAGCTAAAAAAAAATAAAATTTATTTTTCCCTGTATTTCAGAACATTAGATACAACATACAGAAAAATATGAGAAAAAGCATTCGTGGGAGTGTAACTTTTGTCGGAGTCCTCCGTCAGTATAGCAGAGAGTGATTATGCAAGACATTGACTTCAGATATGATTTGTTGCCTCTGAAGAATAAACTCTTCAGACTTGCCCTGCGCATCACGCTCGATTCGGCAGAGGCCGAAGATGTTACGTCTGACACACTGATAAAAGTTTGGAACAAACGGGAAGAGCTAAGAGGCGTTGAGAGCATCGAAGCTTACTGCATGACCGTTTGCCGAAACCTTGCCCTCGACCGCCACGAAAAGAAGGAAGCACAAAACCTTTCGCTCGAGGCCAACGAGATAGACGCCGCCGACAATTCCTTTACGCCGGATGAGCAACTGGAACGCGACGAAAAGCTACGCAAGGTGCACGAACTCTTCAACCAACTCCCTGAGCGACAGCGCACCATCATGCAGCTCCGCGACATTGAGGAAAAATCCTACCGCGAGATAGCAACCATCATGGGAGTGAGCGAAGAAGTGGTCAAAGTGACACTCTTCAGAGCACGCCAAGCCATCAGAAAGCAATACGATAAAATTGAGAACTATGGATTATAAGTATATAGAACAACTCCTGGAACGCTACTGGATCGCCGAAACGACCGAGAAAGAGGAAAGTATCCTCCGCGCGTTCTTTAGCCAGCCCGATGTGCCCGCACATCTGCTGCCATACAAGGAATTGTTCTCCTACGAACAATCCCAAGCTGAAATATCCCTGAGCGACGATTTCGACGAAAAGATTCTCCAAAAGATAGGTGCAACAGAACCTCAGACAATCGTGGTTCGCGCAAAGCGGGAGAGCATTTTCCGCTCTCTGCGTCCGCTCTATGAGGCTGCCGCAGCCATCGCCATCGTTGCCATGGTGGGCTACAGTGCAAGTAGCTATCTCAACAAGCAGAATAGCCAAAGTCCGTGGGACTACAATCCCGCAAGCTATCAGGACTCCTACCAGTCGGCCCAACAATCCTATAAGGTAGTGCAGGACGGTTTGGAAATGTTCCAAAAGACGGCCAGCGCTGACTCTACAAAACAAAACGACAACCCAAACAGCGCACACGAAGAATGAAACGCCTTCTCAGCATCCTACTGCTGGCGCTGACCTCCCTGACAGTTGCGGCACAGCACGAAACAGACTTTGCTCTTCATTTCATGAAGACATACGCCCAAGGCACAAGCCTTACGTGCAAAACAGTAAGCCCAACCATGATGTCCGCAATGTTGCAGTCCGACGCCATCAACAAAGACAAGGACACAGAGAGCCTCCTACGACAAATTCGCAGCGTTCGCATCATCTCTAACGACAAAATCTCGGAAACGCAGACTCTCCACGAAAAGGCCGAGGCACTCATCAAAGCCAACAAAGGACGCTACCAGCTCTACGATACCTTTGACGGGAAAAATCTCTACACACGCAAACGCGGTGATACCTTCGTAGAAGTAGTGCTCATAACAAAACAAGAAGGACATCTCTACATCATCGACTTGACAGGAAGCATGACAGAGGCCTTCATCAAGGAGATTACAAATTCATAAAAGATATACATTGGTTTGCCTCGAACCGCGGGGCTTTGAAGAAACAAACATCGCTGCTCAATTATTAAAACAATCAATCGCAACCCAGCCCCCACGGCGACAACGGTTGGACGAAATCCGATGGGATTACAAAAAAGGGAGACTCTAACGAGCCTCCTTTTTTCGTATGGGGAAGAGAGAATAGATATATACCCCCCTTTCTCACAGTATAGAAAGAAAGCAGAACAAGCTGGTTGAAAAATCCCTACCTTGTATTTGCCACGAATCCGCTTATATCGGTATATTTGCAAAACAAACTAATGAAAACATATCATAACAGAATACAGACATAAACCGCATTGATTTACTCAAATTTCAAGCAAAGGACGATACTGGTATATACATCCCTCTGAAATTCAATATAAGAACATTCCCATTTATAAATCAGCCCATTAGTATAACCAACATGGCTCTACATATAGACATAGAAGAACTTCTCAACAAGCATCGAATCGAAAGTAATCGCATTGAATTTAAGAAAGGATGGAATCCTATGAAAATTTACCAAAGCATCTGCGCTTTTGCCAATGACTTTGAGAATATCAGCGGAGGGTATATTCTTGTTGGAGTAGAAGAAGAAAACGGTGTTGCCAAACGTCCAATTTCTGGTATTCCAGAGAAAGACCTTGACAAGATCCTTAAATCCATGATCGGGTTTAATAATAAGATAAGTCCCTATTACTTACCTCACACCTCCATAGAAGAAGTGGATGGCAAACACTTACTCGCTATTTGGGTTCCTTCTGGTGATGCACGACCTTATGAAGTTAGAAGCGATGTAACCAGTGATAAATCTCCCTCAAAAAGCTATATACGGGCAGGCAGCAGTACAATAGAGGCAAAAGGGGAAGCCCTGACTGAACTAAGAGAGATGGCTAATCGAGTTCCTTTTGATGATCGATCAAACAAGGATATTAGCCTAAAGGATTTATCCTTGATTTTAGTACAAGATTATCTTAAGCGCATTAATAGCAAATTAGTAGACGTCGTGCAGCAACAAGATTTTAGTACAACTTTGGAACAACTCGATTTATGGACAGGACCAAAGGAGAACAGAAGACTAAAAAATGTTGCCGCAATGATGTTCTGTGAAGATCCTGCTAAATTCTTTCCTTATACACAAGTGGATATTGTGATGTTTCCAGAAGGAATAGCACAGAATCCTAATAATATGATTGAAGTCCCCAGCATTAAAGGGACAGTCCCTTCCATGATTAAAAGAACACTTGACTATCTGCGTACTAACATCATTAAGGAGCGAATTATCAAACCAGCAGGGCAAGCAGAATCTATTAGATATTTCAACTATCCTTATCAAGCCCTGGAAGAAGCCATAGTAAATGCTTTGTATCACCGTGATTATCAAGAACGAGAGATTGTAGAAGTGCGAGTACAACCAGATGAAATAGCCATACTTAGCTATTCTGGTCCAGATCGTTCTATATCTGAAGAAGCTCTTAAAGAAGCCCAGCATCTCCAAGCAAGACGTTATCGCAATAGACGTTTGGGAGATTTTCTAAAAGAGTTAAAACTATCGGAAGGACGAGCCACAGGAATACCAACAATTCAAGATGAACTAAAAAGGAATGGCTCTCCCAAAGCTATTATTGAGACAGATAAAGAGCGTAGTTACTTCTTAATAAAGATTCCTTGCCACCCCGATTTTATAC
>CAUSYJ010000019.1:0-16283 GCA_963535845.1 uncultured Alloprevotella sp. | reverse complement strand
TGGACAAGAGGAATCTCTTCTCACTGCCGTCTGATATGAACCAAGGGGAGCGAAAAGGGTTTTCTAAGTTGCGGATGAGGTGAATTTCGCGAGCCGGTGTATTTCCCTCGGCGAGGAGAAAGGCTTTTTTCCCGTTCTTATTGACGGCGACATCGACAACAATGACGGCATGGCCAAGAAATCTGCCATTTCCGTGCTGAGGAAGGAAGTCATCGAAGCGTACTTGAGCTGTCTCAAGTTGCTGTTTGTTCTCAGGGACTTCTCTGTTTTGGAGTGTTTCTTTTAAATTATTTACACCTTACTCTACATTTTCTGCAAGCACCTTGTAGAGTCCAAAGCGTTTCGGCTCTTTGAACTGCTTGAGAAAGTTCGTCATGAAGTTCTTGAGCAGTCCATCTTTGTTGCTGAATTTGAGAAAGCTACTCTGTTGCGCTTCCTCCGCTGGGGGCGATTTTAAGCTTCCCTTTCTCATTGATGTCGGAGACTACGGAGAGCTTGCCCACTTCCGCCTCGTTTTTGACTTCCGTGCGGTCTTCCAAGACCAGCACGTAGTCGTCCGTGTGATTGTTGTCCATAACGCACTTAGTTGATTGGTATTTAATATCTAAGGAGCAAAAGTACAGACTGAGACAACACATTCAGCAGGGTGAGGATAAGTCAGGAAAAGAAAGGGTAAAGTGGGAAAGCATAAAAAACTTCGCACAATTATTGTTATGCCCAATTCTAATCATTATCTTTGCATTAATAACACAATAAGAATAAAGAAGAATCACCTTATGGCAGTGATAAATAGATAAAAGTCGGAGTTAGCTGAGAAGCAATTGACAGGGAAATGGCTCGCTGAGCGGATTGGCAGTCTGAGAATCCAGTTTCCAAGTGGTGTTCGAATAAGCACAGCCATCTCTTGAGAGCTTCGTTGAGATAGCAAAGACTCTAGACATTGACGTAAAGGATCTACTGATATCCACCAAAATATAGCAATGAAGCTGATAGACAACGTACATACAACACTTGCAGACGATCTACGCACCACTCTTACGTCCGGGAGTCGTCTGTCTATTGCAGCCTCCTGTTTCTCGATTTATGCTTATCAAGAACTTCGAAAGGAATTAGAGAAGATAGAGGAACTTCGCTTTATCTTCACTTCGCCTACCTTTATTGCAGAGAAAGGGAATAAAGCTCAACGTGAATTTTATATCCCTCGTCTTAATCGTGAGCGTAGTCTGACGGGAAGTGAGTTTGAAATACAGCTCCGCAACGAACTGACGCAAAAGGCCATTGCACGAGAGTGTGCAGATTGGATACGTCGCAAAGTACAATTCAAATCCAACCGCACAAAGGAACATATGATGGGCTTCGGGGTGGTGGACGAAACTTCCTACATGCCACTAACTGGCTTTACAACTGTTGATCTTGGTGTAGAAAGAGGCAACAATGCCTACACAATGATTCAAAAAGCGGATGCTCCTTTTAGTACTAGTTATGCTCAGCTCTTTGAGCAACTCTGGAACGATAAGGAACGCCTACAAGATGTGACCAACGAGGTCGTAGAGAGTATCTCAAGCGTCTACAAGGAAAATCCCCCTGAGCTCATCTACTTTATCACTCTCTTTAATATCTTCCGAGAGTTCTTAGATGACGTTTCAGAGGATGTGCTTCCTAACGAGGCTACCGGCTTCAAGGAAACTGCTGTTTGGAAGAAGCTTTATAAGTTTCAGCAAGATGCCTCCTTGGGGATTATCAATAAGCTAGAGAAATACAATGGTTGCATCTTGGCCGATAGTGTCGGTTTGGGTAAAACATTTACTGCTATCAGCGTCATCAAGTATTATGAGCTACGCAATAAGTCAGTGCTCGTGCTCTGTCCTAAAAAGCTGTATCACAACTGGAGTACCTATCGCAATAATTATAAGAACAACCCGCTGCAGGCAGACCGTCTTCGCTATGACATCTTATATCATACCGATTTGGGGAGAACAGGCGGAGATAGCAATGGAATTGACCTAGAGAAAATCAATTGGGGTAATTACGACTTAGTGGTTATTGACGAGAGTCACAACTTCCGCAATGGAGGCAAAATCTCCACCGATGCTGAAGACCAAAATCCTCGCAAGAACCGCTACCTTCGTTTGCTCGATGAGGTTATTCGTCAAGGTGTCAAGACCAAAGTCTTGATGCTTTCGGCAACGCCTGTGAACAATCGCTTCAACGATCTGAAGAATCAGCTGGAGTTAGCCTACGAAGGAGATGCAGAATCCTTTGATAAGCTATTGAATACAGAAAGCTCCATCGATGATATCTTTCGGCAAGCACAACGGGAATATAATCGTTGGAGTAAGTTGCCCGAAGCAGAACGCACCACCGAGGCTCTACTTAGCGCACTGAGTTTTGACTTTTTTGAGGTGCTGGATAGTGTGACGATCGCTCGCTCTCGCCGCCATATTGAGCAGTATTATGATACGACAGAAATAGGTACGTTCCCAGAGCGTTTGCCTGTGCTTTCGCACCGTCCTCAGCTAACCTTGGAGACCAACCTCATCAACTACAATCGCATCTATACATTACTGTCGGATTTGAATTTGGCGATCTATACTCCTTCGGACTTTATTCTTAAAAGCAAAATGGATAAGTATGCGACAATAGACGACGAGGGAAATGTTAGCGGTCTGAGCCGTTCGGGGCGCGAGTTGGGTATCCGTCGGCTGATGTGCATCAATATGCTCAAGCGATTGGAAAGCTCTATTCATTCGTTTTGTCTCACCTTAGAACGGCTTATGAAGCTCTTAGATGACACTTTGTCTAAGATTGAGCAGGTGGAGAACGGTAAATCGTTCAAGGTAGAGCAATACGACTTTGATGAGGGCTTAGACATCGATGATGTCAATGACGAATTGCTTATCGGTGGCGGAAAAGCTACTATTGATTTGCAGGATATGGACTATCTCTCATGGAAGAGATTTCTCTCCGATGATTGGCAGATACTGCAATCATTGCTCACCGAGGCAATAAAGATTACGCCTGACAAGGACGCCAAACTGCAACACCTGCTTGCTGATATTGAGAATAAATTTGCGCACCCCCTCAATGAGGGTAATAAGAAGGTGATTATTTTTACGGCTTTTTCCGATACGGCAGAATACTTGTATAGCACCTTAGCAGAGACTATTCTGGAGCGACATGGCTTGCATAGTGTCTTGATAACAGGGGGCGTTGATGCTCGTAGTACCTTGAAGTTGCCACAACGTCAGAAGATGACCTTCGACACGGCACTCACCCTCTTTTCGCCTCTGTCCAAAGATAAGGCAGCCTTATTGCCCAACGTGCCTGAAGAGATTGACTTGCTCATTGCTACAGACTGCATCTCCGAGGGGCAGAACTTGCAAGACTGCGACTACCTCATCAACTACGACATTCATTGGAATCCCGTGCGCATCATTCAGCGATTTGGACGTATCGACCGCATCGGTTCGCGTAACAGTCGCATACAAATGGTCAACTATTGGCCGGATATTAAGCTCGACGTATACATCAACCTGAAGGCGCGTGTGGAAAACCGCATGAAAGCGTCGGTGTTGATTGCAACGGGAGATGATAACTTGCTCTCCGATGAAGAAAAGGGCAACCTCGAATATCGTCGTAAACAACTCGAACGCTTGCAAACAGAGGTGGTGGATCTTGAGGAAATGAACACGGGCATATCTATCCTTGATCTCGGGCTCAACGAGTTTCGTCTTGATCTACTCGACTACGTCAAGCGAAATGGTGATTTGGAGCAGACTCCCTCTGGTTTGCATGCTATTGTACCCAATGGAGAGCGGATGCCAGCAGGCGTAATCTTCATTCTTAAGAACAACAACCAAGGCGTAAATATCGATCGAAAGAACCAGTTGCACCCCTTCTACATGGTCTATCTGACTAAAGAAGGCGATGTGCATTGCGACCATCTCTCGGTGAAACGTCTCCTTGACTTGATGCGTTGGTCTTGCCGAGGTAAGTCAGAGCCTTTGAAAGAATTGTGCCACCTTTTTAACAAGGACACAAAAGAAGGAAGGAAGATGGACGTTTATAGTCATCTGCTGCACAAAGCAGTAGAAAGTATCATCGAAGTGAAGCAAGAACAAGAGATTGAAAGCTTGTTCTCTGAGAGAACAACAACAGCCTTGGAACATCAAGTCAAGGGGCTGGATGACTTCGAGTTAATAACCTTTTTAGTCATTAGATAGATATGGCTATTTCGGCAATAGAAAAAGGTGTCTGCTTGAATTTTTTCAACCAAGGAGGTTACGTTCTGAACTTTAGTACAGCCGATTTTGACACCTTTACATTGGGAATTGTAGGAATTCCATTGTGTTCCAAATACGGACTATCAAAAGGAAAATCCTTATCTGAGTATGTCTATGAATCCTCAGATGCTGAGGCTGTAAAGCTCTTCGATGCATTACTTCAATATTATGAATTGTCTTCGGAGATCGAACATGATCGAGCTGTACAATCATCTCGGTATAAGCAATATGAAAAGTGCAAGTCTATTATAGCACGTGAACTTGTTTCCGATACTAATTCGGTGATGGTATCTCAAGTAAAGACTCAATTTGATAGTGAATATATCAATAGCCAAATAGAGCTTATGCTTAAGATGCAAGAAGTAAATCCTACCGAGGCTATTGGCAAGGCGAAGGAGTTCATAGAGAGTTGTTGTAAGACCATACTTGAAAAAGTTGGCGTTGAACTGAGTCCAAAATGGGATGTAACCAATCTTGTAGATGAAGTATTTAAGCATTTCAATGTAATGCCTCGTAATATAGATGATAACATTAAAGGTGCTAAGTCTATAAAGCAAGTGCTAGGAAACTTAAAGGCTATAGCTCAAGGGGTTGCAGAATTGAGGAATATGTATGGTAGCGGACATGGGAAGTCTGACTCATACCAAGGTTTAGAACCACGGCATGCCCAGTTGGCAGTTGGTAGTTCTATTACTTTAGTACGATTTATGTGGGACACCTATAAGCGCAATCTGCCCAATGCAAGTTTATGATCGACAACCTACTCCACTTCCCCTCTGCTACCATTGTGGAGCAGACGGTGCCGAAGAATGCCTTCTACAAGCGTGCCAAACCGCAGCGTGTCACGGCACTTCGGGATTTCCTCACCACGACCTTCGAGCGCATCACGTGGCTCTACAAGTTGCACCCCAACACCCTCAAACTAGCCGATGGACAGCAGGTGCACGAGATAGACGTGTTTCTCTGCACGCTTAAGGGGGCGAGCTATGACGAGCGATTACTCAGCGAGCTGGATGCCCTCCTGCCACGCCCAACACTCTATCTGATGGAGCACGAGGGAGGCTTTGACCTCCTCGCCCAGCATAAAGTGCAGAATGAGCAAGGAGCTATGCAGTGCAGTGGACGCTGGGAGCGACTGACCAAGGTCGATTTGTCTGCACAGCCGCTCACGCTGGTGGGCTTGGATATGGATGCCGTCTATGCCCATATGCTTGGCCAACTCTCACAGCTGGGCACGCAGACCGAAGCCGACTACCTAAGTGCTAACGAACTTAGACAGCAAGCCCAGCAACTCAAAAAGCAATGTGAGGCACTAAAAAAAAGAAAAAGCAAGAAAAGCAATACAATCTAAGGATAGAGATCCATAGAGCGTTGAAACAACAACAAGCTGAGCTTGCAAAGCTCGAAAACGAAATAGCAAGAATAAAAAACAGGATAAGATGACACCCAAAAGATTAGACAACAAATCGGAAGCTGGCAGCCAGCTCAATCTTGAGGCCCTTTATACCATAGCACCCTCTTGTTTTACCGAGGTGCAAGACCTTAAAACGGGAGAAACGAAGCAGGTCGTGAACTTCGACATCCTCCGCACCCTCCTGGGCGACGATGCCTTGGAAGGAGAGCACGAGCGGTATCAATTCACCTGGCCCGGCAAGCAGGCGGCACGACTCGAGGCAACAGTGGCTACGACCGAAACACTACGTCCTGTGCCTTGTGAGTCTCTAGACTGGGACAAGACGGAGAACATCTATATTGAGGGCGATAACCTCCGTGTGCTCAAGCTTCTGCAAAAGAGCTATCTGGGCAAAATCAAGATGATTTACATCGATCCGCCTTACAACACGGGGAACGACTTCGTCTATCACGACGACTTCAAACGCTCCACCACCGAGGAGGAACTTGCCGCAGGCAACATCGACCTCGAGGGCATACGCTATCGCCGAAACACCGACAGAAACGGACGCTTCCACTCTGACTGGTGCTCTATGATGTATAGCCGTCTTCTGGTGGCGCATAGTCTCCTCAGCGAAGATGGGGTGATTTTCATGTCTATTGATGACCATGAGGTACACAACCTACGTAAAATTTGTGATGAAGTCTTTGGGGAGAGGAACTTTGTGGCGGAATTGGTTTGGGAACAAGGGAGGAAATCGATGGCTGCTCAGATAGCTGTTAATCACGAATACTGTCTTATCTATTGCAGAGACAAAACTTCTTCCATATCCTCCAATATAGAGAATAATATGTGGAGAACATCCAAGGATGGCTTAAATGAAATATATGCCGAGTTTGAACGTCTCAAGAAACAGCATGAAAACGATCTTGAGGCTATAGAGAAATGCCTAAAGCGATTTTACAAGAACCTGCCCGAAGGACACCCTTCAAAGGCGCATGCCCACTATTGTAGAGTAGATCAGTGCCTTGGGATATATCACCCTGATAATATATCCCAAGGCACTGGTAAAGGTGGGCGTTTCGACATACTTCATCCCGTCACTCAAAAGCCTTGCAAAGTTCCTTCGGGAGGGTGGCGCTTCTCAATCAATAAACTTCCCGAGTTGTTAGCTTCTCATCGTATTGTATTCGGCAAAGACGAAACAACCATACCTTGCTTAAAACGGTACCTCAAAGAAACCGAAACAGAGGTATGTTCTAGTGTCTTTTACAAAGATGGACGCGGAGCGACTTCGCGTCTAACTTCGTTGTTAGGTGGAAAGTACTTCGACTTTCCTAAAGATGAGGAGATTATTCAACGCTTTATCTCTCTTGTTTGCCCCTCAACAGAGGAAGCTCTCATCCTCGACTTTTTCTCAGGCTCAGGCACAACTGCCCATGCCGTGATGCAGCTCAATGCCGAAGACCTGAAAGCAGGGAAAGAGGGTAAGCGTAAATACATCTGTGTGCAGCTTGCTGAAACCACACCCGAAGACAGCGAAGCCCGCAAGGCAGGCTATAACACCGTTCCCGAGATTGCCAAGGAGCGCATCCGCAGGGCAGGCAAGAAAATCCTAGAGGAAAATTCTGAAGTAACAGATACTCTCGATACGGGCTTCCGTGTGTTCAAGCTCGACAGCAGCAACTATGAGGAGGTGAGCAAGACACCCAATGAATATGACCAAGCTCAGCTCGACCTTTTCCTCGGCAATATCAAGACCGACCGCAACGACCTCGACCTCCTCTTTGGGGCGATGCTCTCGTGGGGCGTCACTCTCTCGCTCTCGCAACCCCTACAAACGCAAGTGGTGGATGGCTGCACAATCTACAACGTAACCGATGGCGAACTGGTGGCGTGCTTTGCCGAGGAGGTGTCAGAGGCTGTGGTACGTGCTATGGCTACCATGCAACCCGAGCGCGTGCTCTTCCGCGACAGTTGTTTTGCCGAGGACAAAATGAAAATCAATCTCTTTGAGCTCTTCAAACAGACACTCGATTGGGACGAGCGAGAGGCCTTGGACAACATCAGGGTGATTTAAGCCCTTAGCACTTACGTATTTGAAATCAAAAGATGGACGAACAGAAAAGAATAATCATCTATACGGATGAAAGTGGAAGTACCAAGATAGACGTGAAGCTCGAAGATGAAACTTTATGGCTTACGCAAGCACAGATGTGCGAGTTATACCAAACCAGCAAGTCTAATGTAAGCGAGCATATCAAGCATATCTTCGAAGAAGGGGAATTGCAGGAAAATGCAGTTGTTCGGAAATTCCGAACAACTGCCTCAGACGGCAAAACCTACCTTACCACCCATTATAATCTAGACATGATTATTGCCCTTGGCTATCGTGTGCGGAGCATCATTGCGACGCGTTTCAGACAGTGGGCAACCATTCGGTTGAAGGAATATATCACCAAAGGCTTTGCTCTTGATGACGAACGGCTTAAAAAATTGGGTGGTGGCGGTTATTGGAAAGAACTTCTTGAACGTATTCGCGACATCCGTGCCACTGAGAAGGTGATGTATCGGCAAGTGTTAGAGATTTATGCCACCAGTATCGACTATGATGCTCGCGCATCGGTGTCACAGAGATTCTTTCAAAAGGTGCAAAACAAGATACATTATGCCATTCATGGGCATACGGCTGCCGAACTCATTGTGTGTCGGGCTGATGCCGAAAAGGATTTTATGGGGTTGCTCACATTTAAAGGCAATCAGCCCACACTCATAGAAGCACGCACGGCCAAGAACTATCTTAATGAGAAAGAACTCCGCGCCATGGGGCAGTTGGTATCAGGGTATCTCGACTTTGCAGAACGCCAGGCAGAGCGAGAACAGCCCATGACCATGAACGATTGGGCAAACTACTTGGACAAAATACTCACTATAACTGGCGAAAAACTCCTGCAAGATGCTGGAAGCGTGACGCATGATGAAGCTATGCACCACGCCACAACAGAATATCGCAAATACAAGCAACGCACCATTAGCGACGCAGAACAAGATTATCTCAATGCGATTAAGCACTTGGGGAATATCAATCATAACGAAGCTCAGCATGAAGATTAAATATAAACACCAAGGCTTCCAAGCCGAAGCCGCACGCAATGTGGTGAGAGCGTTTCAAGGGCAGGCGTTTCACAATGGGCTAATTTACATCAAAGATCAAGGGAAGAGACAGGACGACAATAGGCTGTTTAATGGCGAGGTGGTACAAGGCTTCGGCAACGCTCCACTTTCTCTTCAGCGCAACCACATTGCAGAGAATGTGCGTGCCCTGCAAATAGAGCAAGGGCTAAAACCTATTGAGAGCCTCGAGGGCGAGGGCATACACCTCACCGTAGAGATGGAAACGGGTACAGGTAAGACTTATACCTACATCAAGACGATGTATGAGCTGAACAAGCATTATGGCTGGTCGAAATTCATCGTCGTTGTACCCAGTGTGGCCATTCGTGAGGGCGTGTACAAGAGTTTCACGACGATGGCAGACCACTTTGCCACTGAATATGATGGAAAGCGCATCACCAGCTTTATCTACAACTCTAAGCAGTTGAGCAAGATCGACACCTTTGCCGATGGCAACAGCATGCAGGTGATGATCATCAATATGCAGGCTTTCAACAGTTCCTTTAACGAGGAGAAAAACAAGGAGGGTCGTGCAGGCGATGCCGCGGCACGTATCATCTTCGACGAACGTGACGAGTTTGGCAGTCGTCGCCCCATCGATGTGTTGGCCAAGACCAACCCCATCATGATTATTGACGAGCCGCAGACGGTGCTGGGCAAGGCCGCAAGCAATGCCACACGCGCAGGGTTGAAGCGTTTCAATCCGCTCTTTACGCTGCTCTATTCTGCTACGCACCGTGAGGTGATGAACATGGTCTATCGACTAGACGCGATTGATGCCTACAACAAAAAGCTCGTCAAGAAAATCGAGGTTAAGGGCATCCGCCAAGTGGGTCGCACTGCCACCAATGGCTATATCTACCTCAACGAGATTGTGGTACAGAAGGGTAAGAATCCCCAAGCTCGCCTGAGCTTCGACACGCTGAGCAGTGCGGGCTCAGTGCGACAACTCACGAAGTTGGCAGGAGAGGGCTTCGACCTCTACGAGCAAAGTGGAGAGTTGGTAGAGTATAAGCAAAACTTTGTGATTAAGGATATAGATGGTCGGGCAGGCACGGTGACCTTTCTCAACGGTGTGGTGCTCCACGAGGGCGATGCCGTGGGCGAAGTGACGGAAGACACAATGCGCCGCATGCAAATTCGTGAAACCATAAAGAGCCACATCGAGCGCGAACGACAACTCTATCCTAAGGGGATTAAGGTGTTGAGCTTGTTCTTTATAGACCATGTAGAGAGTTATCGTCTCTACGGCCAAGGAGGAACAAGCAATGGCAAGTTTGCCGAAATGTTTGAAGAGGAGTATATCCGTGTGGTCGAGGAGATGCAGCCCACCTTTACAGACGAAGCATATATGCGCTACTTGTCGCTCCAGCCCGTGAGCAAGACGCACAACGGCTATTTTTCTCAAGACAAAAAGACGGGCAACTTTGTCAATCCCAAGACGCAAAAAGAGGCAAAAGAAGGCAGTAACGATGAGAGTGCCTATGAGCTGATCATGAAAAACAAGGAAGGTCTGCTCAGCCTCGACGAGCCTACACGTTTCATATTCTCTCACTCGGCATTGAGAGAGGGTTGGGACAATCCGAATGTGTTTCAAATCTGTACGCTCAAAAACACCGCCAACGAAATAGGTAAACGCCAAGAGGTGGGGCGCGGTATGCGTCTGTGCGTCAATAAGCACGGCGAGCGTCAAGATGCCGATGTGTTGGGCAGTGGAGTCTTTGATGTCAATATCCTTACGGTCATTGCCAGTGAGAGCTACGAGCAATTTGCCAAACAACTTCAAAATGAGATTTCGGAGCTGGTGAGCAGTCGCCCTGTGGTCATTACCCCCACGCTTTTTGTGGATCATGTTTACGAAACAGCAGAGGGAGCGAAGGTGAAAATCACTGTCGATGATGCACGCAAGATTTACAACAAGCTCATTCGACAAGACTATATCGACGACGATGGTCGCCTCACAGAGACTTATCACGAAGCCAAAAGAAATGATAACCTCGAACTCGGAGAAGAGTTTCAGCCCATCCTATCGGGAATTGTACAGACGCTCGACAGTGTGTTTGATTCGAAGAAAATCAACATCGATGACTCTCGCAAGCCCAAAGAAGCCAACTTCGATGAAGAGAAGTTTAAGAAGAAGCAGTTTCAAGAACTGTGGAAACGTATCAATGTCAAGACCTATTATAAGGTAGACTTTGAGACGACAGAACTTGTTGAAAAAGCCATTGACGCCATAGACAAACATCTTAGCGTGACAGAGATACGCATGGTGGTAGAAGAGGGTGTGATGGAAGAAATACGGGATAAGGAGCAGCTCGAGGCTGGCACTGCCATGAAGCAGACCAAAGCTAAAACTTATAACGTAAGAGAGACAATCGGTACAGGAGTGAAATACGACCTTATCGGCCGTCTGGTGATGGAAACTGGTCTTACGCGCAAGACTTTGGTAACAATTCTCAAAGGCATTCGCCCAGAAACTTTCTATCAATTCCGAATGAACCCAGAGGAGTTTATTCGGAAGACAGCAAACATCATCAACGACGAGAAGGCAATGGCCGTGGTGCAGAAGATTTGCTACGAACGCACGGGCAACACTTATGATGTGGATATATTCACAGAAAGCACTATCCGAGGCAAGGTTGGCATCAATGCCATAGAAAGCACCAAATCACTCTACGATTTGGTGGTGGTAGATAGCGAGGGTGTCGAAAAGAAGTTCGCCGAAGCATTAGAGAAGCACGAAGAGGTAGCTGTGTACACGAAGCTCCCCAAAGGGTTCTACATAAACACACCTATGGGACACTACAACCCCGATTGGGCAATAGCCTTTAACGAGGGCACAGTAAAGCACATCTATTTCATTGCCGAAACTAAGGGCAACGAATGGCAACGCTCTCAGCTACGTGGAGCCGAAGATGCCAAGCTCGAATGTGCTGCTCGTCACTTTGAAGCCATCAGTCAAGGCGGCAATATCGTCTATGGTGTAGCGAAAGACTATAAGACATTGTATGATAAGGTGATGAAGTAAAAACAACATCAAAATGAAAGAAAGTTATAAAGTCGTACTTCGATGCGCTATTTGTGGCAGCGAAGATCACTTTGAATTCAATGAAGATAAATCGTACATTAAATGTACTTTCTGCAATCGAGAGTATCTTGGAGGGATAGATGAGCTAAAAGAACTCAATCAAGAAGTTCTTGACAAAAGGATGGAAAATATAAGAAAAGATGTAGCTACACATATCAAAGATGCACTGAGCAAAGCTTTCAGTGGAAATAAAAACATCAAATTAAAATAGAATGGATTGGATAGATCTCGTAAAAGATTGGGGTGGACACATTTTGTCTGTACTCGGAATTGTAGGTGGATTGTGGGCATATGTTAGGCACGACAAGAAGCTGAAGCTTCAAGAGAAAGATATCAACGAATTGCAATTCAGACAACTAAAAAGATCAGAAGACAAAGAACTACAAGCCGAGATAAAGGCTTGTCTTGTACCAACAGCTAAAAGTCATAGAATCCGTTTTGTAAACTCAGGACTATCTGATGCACTCAATGTAAGAGTTGAAATTCTTACACCTCAAGAATATCTTACGACGGTTCTTTATGATGAGAATTGGGGACCATACGCAATGATAAATCCACAATCATATAGAGAAGAACGATTTGGTCTGTGTATAGGGCATCCTAAGGAACTTTTAATCAAAGTCACTTGGGACGATGCCTTCCAGAATAATAGAACCTCGACACTTTCCATTCCTTTGTAATCCACTATCATTGTAAGGTATTCCTCTCCTACTCCCTCACCAAATGTTTGAAGATAGGGTCATTCTTTATCCGCTCAATCTCACTAGCGACAAGGGTTAGGATGTCCTGTTTTACACACTTGTAATTGGCTTCGATAGTCTCTTTGAGACTATCGGAGCCATCTTTGTTTTTGAAGTCTGCGATGATCGGAATGGGTTGGTAAACCTTCATTTCAGCAGAGACTTTAGCAGAGTTTACTACGATTTCTGCGTGGAAAATCTTTTGGTCGATACGCTCGTCGAAGTGGTCGGAGACAGCTCCGACAAACATGTCTTGCGTGAGGTTGGAGATTTTGGAAACAAGGATAAGACTATCGAGTTGTGTGGAGATGGGGGAGACTTGTCGTTGCGATTGATGATCATAGACTGGCGCTGCTGGAGGAACTTTCCGAAGCGTTCAGATAGGGTCTTGGCTGTTTCACCAACCACCTGCCCAGAGAAAACATTTCCCACCGTGTTTTGGATAACCTTGCTTTCTTTATCGCAATAGTCACGAGTGAGCTGCGAGAAGTCTTGGAAGCCTAAACATACAGCAACCTTGTTAGAGCGAGCTGTGGCAATAAGGTTATCCAAGCCACGGAAATAGATGGTAGGTAGCTCGTCTATGATGACGGAGGACTTGAGTTGCTTTTTCTTGTTGATGAGTTTCGCAATGCGCGAATTGTAGAGTCCTAGTGCTGCTGAATAGATATCTTGGTGGTCAGGATTATTGCCTACGACCAAGACCTTTGGTTCACGTGGGTTGCTGATGTCGAGTAAAAAGTCATCTCCGGTCATCACCCAGTAGAGGGCAGGGGAAATCATTCGCGAGAGCGGAATCTTTGCCGAAGCAATCTGCCCTTGCAATTGGTCTTGTGCTCCACCCTCCCACGCATCCATAAAGGGCGAAAGGTAGTTTGCCAGCTCGTCATAGGCGGTAAGGATCGGAAATATCTGTGCATAGGGACGATTGAGGAACTCAATGGCGTGGGGAAAGGTGCAATACTTCCCACCCTCATAGAGATGATAGCTGCAAGCAAGATGATAGACGACTCCACAAAGAAATCCCCCTGCTTCTGAATCCATGAGCGGTTGAGATTGAGCATAATCGTGTAAGCACTTTCGTAGGCATCCGAGAAGTCCGTCATGAAGCTTGGGTTGATGGGATTGCAGCGATGCGATTTGCGTGGGTCGTCAAAGTTGATGACAAAGAACTGCGGCTTCACTTCGTAGGCATCGAGGTGCTCCAAGAGATGATTGTAGGCGATCTCTGAGAGGTCAGGAAATTTGTAGTCGTAGATGTACATCGCAAAACCTTTTCTATTTGTTGCTTGATGTAGTTGTTCACGATGGCATATGACTTACCCGAACCAGGCTTGCCGAGTACCATCGACGTACGGAAAGGATTGACGATGTTGATCCTGCCCTTGTTCCACCGCTTGCGGTAGTAGAAGCGTGTGGGGAGATTCACCGAATACTCGTTCTCCATCAAACGAGTCTCCTGCATAAAACTCTCATTTTCTAGGTTGAAGACATCGTCCATCAGATTATTTTTCAGCAGACGACTCATCCATACGCCAGCCATCAAGAGAAAGATATAGCCGAGAGCGAGGGACAAGGTGTAGAGCGAAGTAGCCCCCACTGCCGAGATAGGCAAAGCCAGTACCCACCAATTGAGGAAGAAGAAAACAAAGCCCGCGGAAAGAGCAGAGTAAATCATCCCCCACGTAATCTTTTCCTCCTTGCCCCCTTAGTGCCTGAGCAGGAAAGAACAAGGAAGACCACACAGAAGAGCTTCGTCCAAAGAATGGAAGAGAATAGGCCCTTAGTGCGCTGAAAGTTGAGGAGGATTTTGTCGATTATACCCAGCGTAAAGTGCCACGATGTGAATACGCTTTAGCAGCACCATGAGCAGTAAATTGGCGATCAATGTGACCCAAATCTGAATTTTGATGGCATTGTCACTCTCCCAATAGAAATATCTGAGGGGAAAATTCTGTTTGAAGTGCTTGAAAAATACGTCACGCCGGCTTCCGTCATTTCCTCAAACTTAGCATAGTCGATATAAGCTCTGTCAAAGGCCAAGATATCGCCGCTGTGGTAGCTGGAGGAGCGGAGCATGAAGGAATCCCCCTTGGCCGCCGAGGTGAAACGAATGTCGGAGGGCACAAACTCGTTGGCATAATATTGGCGTGAACTTTGATGCCGCCCTTCTTTTTCCCGGTCTTCGGATGCCGCCGACGCCTTTGAAAATGAGATTGGAGAAGAGGGATATGGTCGTCGAATCGATGATTTGCAAGCGTTCGATCCACTTTGGACACCCGCGCCGTCGGCTGTCCGCGGAAAGCACGCGCTTATAAGTGGCGTACAGCTCTCCGTAGATGGCTTCGAAGATACATTCGTTGAGGCGCAGGTTGGCATCCGAGAGTGTGGAGCGACACGGCATGGCGTTATAAACCAAAAGGCTGAAGTCCAACAATGGACTTCAGCCTTATTTTATGTGGAGAGAAAAACTTTTACCGGACAGCAATAAAAGAGAAAGGAGAATTGCTTAGCCCAAACTCAGGTTTTGAAGGTACAAACAAAAAAGGAGTCCGTATCATGACTTTCGTCTGATACGGACTCCTATATTTCACTCCTACATTCTTTGCTGTTGTCTATTTCGAGACGAACAACTGAGGAATGGAACGTTTACTCAGTAGATCACACATAGTGTGGGATACT
Source organism: uncultured Alloprevotella sp. (assembly GCA_963535845.1). Taxonomy (GTDB): domain Bacteria; phylum Bacteroidota; class Bacteroidia; order Bacteroidales; family Bacteroidaceae; genus Alloprevotella. The sequence continues at coordinate 923 of CAUSYJ010000019.1, read as the reverse complement.
ACTGCGTGAGATCGTGAACTTAATCTTCGAGTGCACGTTGGCGCACTTGCGGATTGATGTAGGCCGGCCAACGCTTCTTGAAGCGAACCGTGATCGGTTGACCTTCGATGCTACAAGCACCTGCCGAAACGATGCGACGGTAGTAAACCGTGTTGCCGAAACGCTTCGTTTCCGTGAACGTTTCATCATTACCAATGTTCACCCAGGTCTTTTTGTCGGCACTGCGCTGCCATTGGTACGTGCGGTTCGGATTACCCGTTACCACACCGGCAGTCAACGTGAAGGGATCCTTGTTGTTGATCGTCACCGTCTGTTCGTCGGGCGTCATCGCCACATTGATACCGGGGATCACAGTCAACTTGGATTGTCCACTGATGGCTTTACAGTTGCCGATCACTGCCGTACGGCGAACGTAGTAGACACCGGGAGCAGCCGCAGTGTACGTGAGGTTTTGATCCGTTGCATTGGGAATTGCTACCCACGACTCCGGATCGTTCGGAGTTGCAGTTCGCTCCCATTGATATTCGATGTAATCGGGATCGGCTGCCTCTCCGTCAATTGTAGCGGAAGCAGGATCCAACGTGAACTCAACGGGTTCACCTGCACAGGCCTGTTGATTGAGAGTCAAACCAGCTGCCTCGGAAATGCTGGCAATACCCACTGTGAATTTACCATGCAAGGTCACCGTACAAGTTGTCAAGTGAATGTCCACGGTGTACTCACCGGCATTCTCCGCCTTAGCTTCGAATTCGAGCTCACGACCAGCCTTTGTCGATCCGTCAGGCAAATGCCAAAGATATGTCGCACCGGGGAATTCACGGGCTGAGAGTTTGGCATGATCACCTACGCAGAATGAGGTTTCTGTCTTCATCGAAGACGAAATAGCTGCGGGGTCTTGCAAAAGGACATCCTGGTGGATCCAC
>CAUSYJ010000018.1:0-16411 GCA_963535845.1 uncultured Alloprevotella sp. | reverse complement strand
GGAAACAACAGGAGGAATGTGGAGTAGAACCGCAAAGAAAAGTCCTCTCTTTTCCTAAAAAAGAAGAGCAACGGACTGATTTTGAAGAAGAAAAAGAGGCATGAACACACTGTCAGACCAGTTATCCCCATCGACAAAGAAGCTGAAAAATGGCCCCGCGGAGAACTACAACAGCCAATTTGCCCCATCGCGCCCAACAAGAGGCAGAAAAAAAGCTCCAGAAGTCAGCTGATAGATGACTTCTGGAGCAAAGTTATCAAAAGTGGGTCCTTGGCGCGAATATCCTTATTGCGTTTGAAAATACAATAAGGATGTCAGCTGACAGAATAAGGCTGTCGGCCGACGCGCTTATTGTATTTCTCCCCTACGCATAGCTGTGCATTCCGCCGAGGATATAGTTCACGCCAAAATAGGTCATCACGATGCTGAGGAAAGCCACGAGCATATAGAGGTGGTAGACCATGGGGCGGCGGAAGGCGGGGAGGCTCTGCGTGTGGAGCACTACGGCATAAATCATAAAAGTGATGAGTGCCCATGTTTCCTTGGGGTCCCAACTCCAATAGGCTCCCCAACTGATGTTGGCCCAAATGGCGCCGATGAAAATGCCCAGCCCCATGGTGGTGATGGAGGGATAGAGGAACAGGCGACTCAATACCTGCAAGGCTTCCAAGCGTTCGGCGCGCAAGTCGCGCTCAGCCTTCGAAACGGCGTTGCGCGTCAGGAAATGGATGATAACGGCCGTGAGCGCACAGATGAAGGTGAGCGACAGCAGAGCGTAGCTCATCATGATGATGCTCACATGAACCGAAAGCAACGGTGAATTGAGCACGGGCATCATGGGGCCAATGGCGGGGTCCATCTGATTGATGTGGCTCACCAAGAGGAAGAAACCGCTCAGCAAGAAACCAAAGACCAGGACAATGCGGGCTTTGCGATAGGCCAAAAGGCTCAGCAATTCCACAAACCATGCCACGGAGAGCATCGACTCATAGCCATTGCTCAACGGCACATTGCCCGAAATAATCCAGCGCAGGGCCAAACAGAAAGTGAGCCCCAAGAACGACACGCCTAAGAGAGCGAGCAGCGCATAGTCGGCCTTGCGCGACACCGTTCTGTCATCCTTCCGCATCAAGCGGCGAATGGTTAGGAACAAAGCCAGGAAACCCAGTGCGAGATTGGCCATGGCCAGTATCGTTGCGAAAGGCACCACGTTGTAGATGCGCTCGGCCTCTACCTGCGTGGGCGTGGGCAGACTCTTTCCTGCATTCTGCTGCTGAAAGGCGAGAATCTTATCGAGAACGTGGTTAGCTCCCGACACATTGCCCGAGGCAATCTGGTCGTAGAGCAGAGGGAAAGCGTTGCGGAAGAAAAGGATGTTCATCTGCCCCAGAGAGGCCGGCAGACTATCGGCAGGACTATACCAAATGGTGTTAGCTCCCACGGTGTGGGGGAAGATGGTGAGCACACTCCCCTCTTGCAAATACATACACACTTGCAGTTTGGCGTCCATCTCAGCGCAGGCTTTATGGAGGGCATCGGTCTGTCCCTCAGCATATTCATGGGCGTAAGGGCCGAGGATATAGTTGCCATCGCGGAAGAAGGAATGAACACTCTCATAGTCGGACAATCCGAAATGTTCGCGCAGTTCGCTGCTCTTCACGCGAATGATGGGCTCGTTGCGCCACTCGCGGGGGAAGAAGATCCAGCTCGTCAGCACCTGTTCGGGTGTGAGCCCTTCATAGGTGCGCTTGCCGTAGAGTTTCTTCACATAGTCGCAAGCAAAGGTCTGAACGGGACAAATGCGGTTGTTGTAGTTGATGAACAGTCGGCCAAACTTATCGGCCGTGGTGCGGTCCACCGTGGTAGCGGCCTGGCTCGCTGTGGGTAGCATCGAGGAGGAAACCACCAGCGCCAACATGAGCGCGCCCTTGCGGAGCAGCGGATTCTTGAGGAGGCGGCGGAATGTGGCTTTCGGATCAAGGAGCAACCAAATCAGCGAGAAGAAAAGGAGCGCGTATCCAAGATAGGTGATGGGCAAGCCCCAGGGATCGCTGTTCACACTGAGGTAGCTTCCGCGCGCATCGGTGTCGTAGCTGGCTTGATAGAAACGCACGCCGCGATAAGTGTACACTTTGTTCATCGACACTTGCGCAGGCTGATTCTTCGCACCATCAATGATGACGAAGTTCGTTACATAGTCCGAAGGCGCAAGCGTTCCGGCGGTATTGACCACCTGGAAGCGGGAGAGTCGGACATAGAAAGGAAGGTCGTGGCTTTCTGTCTCGGTCATCGATGTCATCACAGAATACTGGTTCGTGGGTTGGTCGCCGCGCAGGTGTATCGTAGCTTTGAAGGAAGTGGCGTGGGTGAGCCACGCACCCAACAGAATCACGACGAGAGAGAAGTGGAGCAAAAGCAAGCTCCACTTTCTCATTCGGCGTTGCACGATATAGGCTATTCCAGCAGCAGTGAACACAGCCCACAAGAGGCAGAACCACCAGCTGCCATAAAAGTGCTGATTCACGAAGGTGGTGTCGTAGATGTTTTCAATAACTGTGATGGCAGCCAGCAACACTACTACCAGCACATATAGAGTTATAACTATTTTCTTTAGCATTGTTATTTTTCGTTATTCTGAATGTAGTCATTGGCATCAGAGAGAGCCGCTGTGAGTTGCTCAAAGGCCTTGATGGCTAAAGGCACAGAGGCGTCCTTGCAATGACTAACAAAAGGTTTGGGAATGGCCTCAAGCGATTTCTTACAATTCACAAGAGCTTCCTCCACCTTCTTACCTTCTGTGGCAGCATAGGTAGCAAAATAGGAATGGAAAGAGGCTGTACCCTTCTTGAGCGGCGCACCATACCACACATTGGAGATGCTGGCAAGATTGCGCTCCAAATCGTCGAGCGAGGTCATGCTATATGGCGACTCAATATAGGTGGAGTCGGAGGAATAAGGTCTGTGTAGCTTCGTGTAGGCTATCTCGTCGGACAGTCCGCCCATGCCGTGATCGCCCGTAAGGAGTGCGGCGGCCAACTGCTTTGTAGTATAGGCCTTGAGCATATAGGTGCGATAGTCTGACTCATCGGGAGCTGTATAGGGTAAGGCGTGTGTGCCCAACAATTGTTTCAGCTCTGTGTCGGCAGCAGTCCAACCACAACGGACTTGTGCCAAGCGCAGGCGCAAATCGGCAATGAGCAACTGTGCATATTGGATTTCGCGGGCTGTCAGGTCGCTAACATTGCGCACCTTGCCTTCGCGATAGAGGATGTATTCAAGTCCATGAAAACCTACGATGGATGATGGCAAACCGCTGACAGTTTCCAACTGGCTCCCACTGGTCATGAGTTGATCGAAGGCCTGGTGATCGAGCGGCCATTTATTGATATCGGCATCAATATCAAAATGCGAATTAGGCCCCAGAAAGAAAGCTTCAGTCTGCTCATAGAGAAGACGCATACGCAGGAAAGTTGCAGCAGCTGTATTGAGTTGTTGCTGTGTAGCTTTACCATAAGCCAAGGCATTGATTTGATGGTAGACTGTGTCTGCTGTGGCCGACGTCAGACTATTATAATAGTAGAACAAGTCCAGGTTGTGGGCCATGGCTTCAGCAAGCACTTCTGATTGCTTACCGGAAGAAGTTCCATTGTCATTACTGCAAGAGGAAAGCCCACAAGCTGCAAACAGTGATACAACGATTGTCCAAAAGATCTTCATTGGAGATAATATTAAGAGATTAGAGTGATAAAAAGCTCCCTCTAGCTTCCTCCGGCAAAGGAGATACACTGGTTCCTCACATAAAGGCGGTAACGGGGTATCTTCCCAAGGAGAATGATAGAGGGAGCTGTGAAACTTCCAGTTAGGAATTTAAATTAGATAGCATTGATGAATGCTACAACGGCGTCGCGGTCGCTCTTTGACAAACGATAGAACTTCTGCGAAGCAGCGTAAGCATCGCTTTCTTTGCTATATCCGTGCCACATGATGGCTTCTACAACGGTCTTAGCGCGGCAGTCGTGGAGGCGTGAACCTTCACCCGTTTCTTGCGTGGAAAGACCACGACCCCAGAGCGGAGTGGTACGGCACCAACCAGCGCGAATATCGTTGACCATGTGGAGCTTGTGCTGAACCAAGTCGGTATAAGGCCAGATCACTGTATCATCGTAAGTAGGGAACTTAGCGTTAGGATGTGTAGCTATATAAGCCTTGCTAGCGTTGTCAATCCAGATGTTGTCCTTCTTGATAGTCCAAGAGGGGCGGTGGCAGTGCGTACAGCCCATCTGATAGAAGAGCTTCTTACCACGCTGCACTTCGGGATTGTCCAGATTACGTGCCTTGGGCACACCGAGACCACGGTGCCAAACGCCGAAGGAATAGTAGTCTTCATCGGTCATCTCTTCGCGACCGTTCCAAGGTGCGGCATTAACGATATACTTCTCATAGTCGGCGCGCATCTCAGGAGTGTTTCTGTTCAGACCGAGGAGCTTGTTGACAAGTGTCTTGATACTGTCTGTAGAACCGTCGCCATAGTAGGGATGAAGCAGAGAAGAGAAACTGCCGCCTTCTCTCTTGATGGCTTCAATCACATCGGCATCCTCGCTCATGGCCTTAGCCCAAGCTGCGGTGGTGTAGAGATAGTGACGGTCGGAACGGGTCACGTTGGTGATGTTCCATATTGCGTTGCCACCAGGGCCATCGAGCAATGTGGCGCGTGTCATACCGTAGGTGAACTTCTTAATACGTTTCTGACCATCTGCCAGCGTGTACCAAGCAGTGTTTGCCCAGTCGTTGGTGGCATGGTTCCACATGCCGGGATTCAACTGAGCGAAGCGAGCTTCGCGCTGGTACTGAACGCGCATAGAGTCCTGACTGATGGCGTCGATAAGACCCGTACCGTACATACCGATAGTGGATTCGAGGCGCACCTCATAGTTGGTGGGCAGCGGTTTGGTATTGAACGCAGATTGGGCTATTTGCACGTCAGGATAAGAGAGTTCGTAAGTTTCGCCATCAGGGAACTTATTGCCGTGCTCATCCGTTGCATTCTTCCACGTAATGGTGATGCCCTTCTCGTCAACAGGTGCTTTGAAGGGGTGCATAGCCTGAGTTTGCGGCATACCCGTCACTTCTGTGATGTAAGAGTTAGCAGCATAGGGCTTGCCGTTTCCGTCGACGCCTGCCGTTGGGTGATAAATCACGAGCAAGTAGCCGTTGCCCATCTTGTTAGCGCGATACTCGGTTTGACGCTTTCCGTGACCGTAAGAAGGGTGACAGAATTCGCAACCAGAGCGGACCCAAGCTGGACCAAGTCCCCAGAACGGACGTGTAAAGAGGTTGGCGTTGTGTTCAAAGAAATTCTCGCCATTCTTAAACGTGATGTCCAAACCAGCCATCTCAACAGCGGGAGCAGGATTTGAATAGCAGCCCTGCTCATTACTGGTGGTTCCTTTCTCACCTCCCGGCAGCCATTCGGCTTGCGAGAAAACGGCGAGGGAATCCTTGTGATAAGTGGGCCCTACAGGTGTGTCGGTATTGTCCGAACAAGATGCTGCGGACAATGCGGCCATACCCATCAATAAGTAGGATGATAAATTTTTCATTGCATATTATTTAGGCGCGAACTCCCGCCTACCCTGTTTAGGGTAGACGGGCATTCACACTGAGTTAGAATTTAATTACTTGTCGTTTTTACTTTTTCTTCTGCTGGATATATTCATCAGCTTCTCCGAGAGCCTTTGTCAGCTCATCGCAAGCATTGATAGCTGCCAGCACTTGAGCGTTCTTATAGTTGGCTACGAACGGAGCGGGGCAAGCTTTGAGCTTAGCTTGTGCGTTGTTGATAGCGTTCTGCACCTTTGTGCCCAATTCGGGGTTGTACTTCTTAAAGTAGCTTGCGAAGGACATACTGCTACGCTTGTTGGCATCAAAGCTTGCGAAGGACATACTGCTACGCTTGTTGGCATCAAAGCCACCGTTCCATACATTGTTTACGCTCTGGATGTTGTCCCAGAAGTCGGTCAGTGAGTTGTGAGAGAAAGGAGACTCGATGTAGTTAGGATCAGATTCTTTGTTCTCATCGTTCGTACCGAGACCGTAGGGTTTACCCATCTTAGTCTGACCTACCTCGTCAACGATACCTACACAGCCGTGGTCACCACTGAGGATAGCGGACACTGCACTCTTGATAGAAGTGTAGAGACTACCTACCTGTCCGGCTTTCTTCATGTTTTCGCCGTAAGTGATAGAAGAGCTGGGCATTGAAGTTTTTCTCTCCTGTGCTTCAAGAGCTTTCTTGTGAGCTTCTGTACCACCAGCCCAGCACACTTCGAGTTCGAAGATAGAATACTTCAGGTCACCTGCAACTGCAACAGAATACTTCAGCTCATCAAGTGCATTGATGTCCGTGAAGTCAACGCCATCGTTGAAATTGTCGTTACCGCTTTTGAAAGAAGAAACCTTACGAGGAGCGCCATTACGGAAGATAACGAATTCAACAGCGTGGAAACCGAGGAGGTTCTGGTTGAGGTTGTTGTGAGCGTACTCGATGTTTGCTTCGTCATCAGTGGTAGTGATATTCTTCAGCAGGTTGGGGCTTGACAAGAGGTTGTGGAGAGCCGTCAGGTCAAGGGGCCAGGTGTCGATGTGCGGGTCGATGTTGTAGTCGCTGGCAGCACCGAGCAAGAAGGCTTCACTCATCTCGTAGTTAGCACGCGTAGCTTTCCAGCTCTCGCAAGCCTTGTCTACCATAGCTTGGGTGGCCGTACCTTTCTCCACTGCATCGCGGAGGGTCTTCATCTGCTCGTAGAAAGTCTCTGCATTTTTAGCCATGCTGGCATAAGTGGGGTTGATCGTGTTGTCCACGTAAGAACCGAGCACCTTTTGCAGATACCCTTCTTCCTCAGTAAGCGTCTGAACGTGTTCGGGATCATCGCTACTGCAAGAATTAAAACCGAGAACGGTTGCACTAGCTGCTGCAAACAGCATAGCATACATGAAAATCTTTTTCATTGTTGGTTAATATAAAAGAATTATTTTGTCTGTTGGAAATCACGCTTTCGCTAGAGGAAGAAGCCCTCGTAAGCAACGCCAAAGTTGAGACTGGGCTCATTGTTATAGGGCGACTTGAACATACGCACGCCGTAGTCGGCCTTGATAACGATTTGTGGCAGCGGATAGTAGTTGAAACCAAAGGTCAGCTTGTTTCTTTCCTCATAGGGATAAGGTGCTTGACGATGGTCGCGGATGTAGGGATTATAGTAGTCGTAACGACCGAAGACATAGAGTTTCTTTTCGTTAGCGCGAAGCTTTTCGAAGCGTGAGAAAAGGTCGTAACCAGCTTCAACGCCGAGGGCTACAGCGTTCTTGCCCACTTCTGAAGTACTGTAAGGGCTGGTCTTTGTGCTACGTCCTGAGAGGGTTTTTACGAAATAGGCATCAGCGAGATGTCCATAAGTGGCCTGAGCGCGCACAATCCAGTTGTATTTGTTCAGCGTAAAGTCAACGCTACCTATCGTAACTGCACCTTTGAGTTTCTCATTGGCGTCGTTCATCAGCGTATTGTTGATGGAGTGGCCATAGTAGCCGCTCACACCTAAGCGCATACCGGGCATTGCATACCAGTCGAGGCGCGCTGCCATGGCATATTTGCTGGCAGGAGAGAACTCGAACGCACTGTGAGGACCCTTATGAATCCAGCCGTCACGATCGAACTGCATGGCGTCAAGTCCCTCGAGGAATTGCAATTCATACTTGAAGTTGCGATAATGTCCCCACAAGCTCACACCCGTCTGATGCCAAGTGGAGGGAAGAATAGTGTTCTCACCTTCTGGACGATAGACCGTGAAGAAATTGAGCGGTTCGTGATGACTGTTGTTAAGACCAACGGGCACTACGATATGTCCGGCGCGGAGGTTGAAAGCACGAGAGAACGACTTCTGCAACCAGAACTGCTCCAGCTCCACTTCGCCACCTTTCTCGGTTTCTACTTCCCATTCGCCACCTTCTTCGTATTCGCGTTCGTAAGCCGAACCCGTACCGCCATGTTCAAACTCGATTTCTGACCCCATGCTCCAGCCTTTTCCGAAGTCGTAGCCCAAATAAACTACTACGTGGGGCAAATCAAAACGTCCGTGACTCTTGCCGTCCCTGTACTTCGCCGGATTGGCATAACGATAAACATTGTCGCTATAAAAGTTGCGGGAATAGGCCACTTCACCGTATCCACCGACACTCAAGCGATTGCCTTTCACATGATTCATCACTGAATCGGCAGCATTGATTTGAGCTGAAGCTGTCATACTCAAGCCCAAACCCAACACGCCTAAAACGAGTTTTAACTTTTCGTTCTTCATTATAATTATTGTCTAATTCTCTTTTATCCTACGCAATCTCTCATCCAAATTTGAGTGAATTTCAGCTGCTTTAATTTTCGTATGCAAAAGAACAAAGACGTGGCTATCTACGCAATACCCCAAAAAAGGTAAATAAAAACTAAGAAGGAACAAAATCTCTTCTATCGCCCTGCAAAAAAGACATGGATTTTAGCCTGCTAAATAAGTAAATGCAACTTTATAAGAGTGGTCAAAAATATCCTTATTGCGTTTGAAAATACAATAAGGATGTCAGCTGACAGAATAAGGATGTCAGCCGACGCCCTTATTCTATTTACACATATTCCCTTCCTGCAAAAACGGACAAAGGGGAGGTGGCTCTCTTTCGGCTTTTCATCGTATCTTTGCAGCCATGGAACTACAAGAACAACTGCGCCAAATCAAGCGCGCACTCCATTCGATGATGAACGGCCCTATCTCGCAAGCCATGCGCAACAAGGGCTTGACCTATAAAGTGAACTTCGGCGTGGAAAAACCACGTCTGGAGGAATATGCTCACGAACTGCCTACTACCTATGAACTGGCAGCGGCTTTGTGGAAAGAGAACATTCGCGAATGTCGACTGCTGGCTGGCATGCTGATGCCGGTAGAGGAATTCCCGGCCGACCTTGCCGATGTTTGGGTGGAACAAATTCTCTTCCCTGAGGAGGCCGACAATTTGGTGTTCCATCTGCTTTCGCGCACGCCTTATGCTTCGGAACGTGCCTTTGTATGGCTGGCCGACGAACGCCCTATGTTCCGCTATGTGGGCTACCAGTTGCTGGGCCGCCTCTTTACCGAAAGGAAAGTGCCCAACCGCCGAGATATGCTTGAATACCTCGACCATACCACCACGGACCTCCGTTCGGACAACACAATGGTGAAGCAAGCAGCTTGGCGCAGCTTGATGAAATTCATGGACTTAGGCATCGGTCAAGAACGCTTGGGAAATCAAGTTTTGGACAGCGTGGGAATGTAAGAACACGATCCTACAGAAAGTCCTCTCCCCTTCTCCTACGAAGAGAAAGACGCTGATTTTTCAACAAAACAAGAAAATCCCTACTCCTTTTTGGAGCAGGGATTTTTTAGAGGGTAAAAGTGGTGATTTGCAGAACTGAAGATAGCCGTGGGACAAATCCGCCACGCGGGAAAGCTCAACGATTGCGAGCTGGCTTTATGGGCTTTATCGGCCGCTTGGGCATATAGAGTTTCACGGGCTTGGCATCTGTGCCCCACTTCGTAGGAGTGGCGCTCATTTCGATTTCCAGTACGCCGCCTTCCATGAGTTGTTCGTGGGTGAAGAAAGGAGTGGTGAGGGCAACGCCATTGAGGCGCACGCGGCGAATGTATTTGTTCTGACGGCTGTTGCCGATGGTGCGCACCGTGAACTGACGATTGTTGGGCAGAGAGATGCTCACTTCGCCGAAGATGGGGCGACTGATAGTGTAGACAGGGCGGCCGGGGCAGAACTGGTAGAAGCCCATTGCATTGAGTAGGTACCAGGCCGACATCTGGCCGCAGTCCTCGTTACCGCTTAGGCCGTTCGGGCCGGCATAGTACAGGCCGTAGAGAATGCTATCACAGAGTTCCTGCGTGCGCCAAGGTTCACGCATATAATTATATAGGAATATCGTCCCATGTCCGGGTTCGTTGCCGTGGGCATACTGGCCAATCATGCCGCTAATATCTGGGCTGACATTGTCGCCCGTCATCTTGCTGGACATCACAAAGAGCGAATCGAGCTTATGGAGCATCTTCTTGCGCCCGCCAAAGAGAGAGGCAAGCCCTTCAGGGTCCTGCGGCACGAACCAAGTCCACTGCCACGCGGTGCCCTCCGTGTAGTCATCCATGCGGTGCGTACTGCTCACGGGGTCGAAAGGTGTGCGCCAATTTCCTTGTGAGTCCTTGCCGCGCATGAAGCCCGTTTTAGCATCGAAGTATTGACGATAAGCCTGCCCAAACTGCTGATAGCGGCGCGCATTGGCCGTGTCGCCCACAGCCTCAGCCAGCTGACTTATACACCAATCATTGTAAGCAAACTCTAAGGCGCGCGCCACGCTCTCACTGGCTTTGTCGAACGGTATGTAGGCTTGCGTATTCTTGTAGTATTTGGCGGAAGGTTCGATTTCTTCCATTTTCCAACGTGGGAATACTGGAGCGATGCCCGTTGTGTCGTATTCAGCGCAGCGCAGCGCATGGCGATAGGCGCGCTGAAGGTTGAAATTGTGGTAGCCCTTTGTGTACATATCGGCCACGAGGGAAACGTAGTGGTAGCCAATCATGCAAGCCGTCTCGTTGCCTGTCAGCTCCCACTTTGGCACTATTCCCAGCTCGTCGCCCTTGCGGATAAGGCTGCGAATGTAGGCTTCATTGCGCGCGGGGTCGATGATGCTGATGAGCGGGTGCAAAGCGCGGTGAGTGTCCCATAGAGAGAACACTGTGTACATCGGATCTTCCTGCAATCCTTGGTGCACTTTCAGGTCCATTCCCAAATAGCGACCGTCGACATCACTGAAGAGCATCGGCTCTAATTGGGCGTGATAGAGAGCCGTATAGAAAATTTGGCGAACAGAATCGGCATTGTCTGCCATGTCCTTGATTTGTATTTTGCTCAATTCGTCGTTCCAGAGCGCACGTGCAGCAGCGCGGGTCCCGTCAAAGTCCCAACCGGGCTGCTCGCAGCGCAGATTGTTCAGTGCGCCGTTGTAGTCGACATAAGAAAGGGCCACGCGACAGAGCAACTGCTTCGTGTTGGTTGGCACATCTTTGAAATGGAGCAGCAACTTGCAGCAAGGATAGTCGCGGTTGGCTTCGCGCACGGTGTCGCGTACTACTTCGTAGGTGAAAGGCTGAGAAAATTCGAAAATGCCATAGATAGGCTGATTATAGGCCCAACCCAACGAGCGGTGGAATACGCGCATCGTGTGATCGTTCAACTGTTCGTAGTCGAACTCCAGCATATACTGATTCTGGTTGTTATAGTCGAGGTCGAGAATCATACCCGCGTCCTTCCCTTCGGGGTAGGTGAAGCGATACAGAGCCGTTCGCTCCGTCGACGTAATCTCAGTTTTGATGCCGTAGCGTTGGAGAAACACGGAATAGTATCCCGGTGTTGCACTCTCCTGCTGGTGGCTGAATTCAGAAGCAAAGGGGCAGCGATATTTTCCGCCTTTCTCGCCCACATGCGCCAAATCGGCCGTGCCGGTGAAAGGCATCAGCAGGAAATCCGAAAGGTCGGCGCAGCCCGTACCACTCAAGCGCGTTTGAGAAAAACCATTGATGGTCTTGTCTTCATAGTAGTAGCCCGAGCAAGCATCCCAACCGTGGTGGCGCGTGTCGGGCCCTGGCTGAATCATGCCATGCGGAACAACGGCTGCAGGGTGCGTATGGCCGTGTCCGCCCGTACCTATAAACGGATTGACATAGGAAGCCAGGTCGCTTGTCTGGCTCATCGCTGCACAACTCAAAGCGGCAGCCAAAAAGGCTAAAGCTATTTTCTTCATAATTAGGAGTTTTCTTCGCTCCAAAGATAAGGATATTTTTCACTTCCCATCCTTCCTTCTCCTTTTTTAATATATTCTGCAACACAAAGGTCGTAGCTAAGAAGAGAAAGAAGGAGTGCCTAATTTTACAAGTTATGGTAGCTAAAACAAAGTCTTTTTCCACACTTTTATTAAAAAAGGTTACTGGAACTTGCATTCTCCAAAAAAAAGATTTAGTTTCGCCTATCAATCGGACAATTGTCTGTTTGTCTAAAGCTAAGAAACGATTCATCACATTTTATAATCTATAACACACGCTTATGAAAAGAACTTTACTCCTTTCGGCTCTCGCAGCCTTCGGCCTTGCTTCTATGGCTCAAACCCAGTTCCAAGAGGTGAGCCTTAATGGTCACAACGCGGTGACTACTCTGTCGCTCAACCAGAAAGCTGTGAACAAAGCAAGAAAGGCGCTCCAAGCCAACAAGATGGGCGCTCGCATCACTACCGTTACTCCTACCGCGTTCTACGCCCGCCCAGAGGGTGGCTTCTGGCTCGGAGCTAACAACCAGTTTAATGCTTATCAAGGCTACCTTGTTGCACCGGCCAACATAGCCCTCGAATTTCAAGGCGTCATGGTGGGCGAGAAATGTATGTGGAAGTACGCTGACCCCGCACAAAAGGTCTCTGAAAATCAGCAAGAGTACACTTACCTGACAAAGGACATCCACGGTGGTACCGACTCTGTGCTGACCGTCACATATCCAGCTGCTACGCTGCCCGCACCACAGCTCATCTGTACGAGCAAGGTGGGTTCGTCTCCCCTCAACGCTAAGACAAAGGCAGATACATTCTCAGTGGGCAACATCATTGCCTACGGTGGTGGTGCACTGCACAAAGAGTCGCTCTACCCTTGTGTAAACTACGACATCAACCGCTTTGTCGGAACTATCAGTGTCAGCGACTACTTTGGCTTTAACAACGACAAAGCCAATACCAATATCACCAAAACCTTTAGTAAGAAATACGGCAACCAAGACCTGAAGGTGACAGCAGCTTATGAGCTCTTCAGACTCAACAGCAACGCAACGGCTTACGTCTTGGGCGGTGATGCTATGTTCTATTCTGATAATGCTGAAGATGTGAAAGTTTCTGATGTTGTCGTAGACCTTATTCCACTTGAAAACGGCCGTCTGGCTAACGAGCCCATGCAGGCTCAGCTCACAGTGGATAAGGTTACTCTCATCCCCGCACAAGGCCAACAAGCTGCCATTTATGTGGTTCACTTCGCAGCTAAGGAAGCCATCGCAGTTAATCAGAATGTGATGGTGCGTGTGCGTCCTTCCGCAACAAGCACTAAGGCCTTCAGTCCAGTGCCTATGATCTCTCAAGGAATGTCTGATGGACAAACTGGCTATGGAGCTATTTCGTTCAACTACAAAGGTAAGGACTACAAAGATCTGCCTCTCTCAATCAACATCTTCCAGTTTGACAACGATGGCAAATTCCATGCTTTCAACTGGGGCATTGGTCTTGATTTGACTTACAACCAAAAAGAAGCTAATGCCTATACGGGTATCGTAACGCCCAATACTACGGTTCGCGTATCCAACGCTACTTACGACCTGCAAGGCCGTCGCATTGAGAACCCCGCTAAGGGCCTCTACATTCAGAACGGCAAGAAAGTTTACGTGAAGTAAACAACTCGTCGAACGACACAAAAAGAAGCCGCTGCACTCTTCAGAGAGTTGCAGCGGCTTTTGTTGTGTGGAAGGAAAGTCGGGAGAGAAAAATTTAGGGACGGCCGAAGACTTTTTTCATAAAGTTGAAGTCGTTCAACCGAATATCTGCGCCAGCCATCACCACAAAGCCCGGTTGGCGCACATTGCCCAAATCGTAGTAGCGCGTTGCGGTGAGGTTTGACATATCCACGTAAGCCGTCCAGCTCTTTGCTGCCCACTTCAGTTTCAGGTCGAGAAGGGCGTGCGTACCGTAGGGATGGAGCTGTCCCGTACTCTTGTGGTTCTCATAGACAAGGTAGTTGCCCTCTCTGCGCTGCACGCGCAAACTCCAGTCGGCTCCCAACTGCTTATATATATTGTGTGAGAGTCGGAGCACCAATTTGTGGCGCAGATATTCCAGCGCATAATTGGATTTGAAATAAGCTTCTCCATCGCGGCGATTCTGATGGATATAAGCATAGCTCACGGCGAAACGCTCCAACGGCTGATGCTGACCGAGCAACACGCGGAGGTCGGCATCCATCTGAAAGCTAACGCCCACGTTGTCAAGGTTGAACGAAGTGGCATGAAACTTATCCGTAGGCGAACGCATCACCCAGTCAATCATGTGGTTACCACGGTTGTAGAAAGCTGAAGCCTGCGCCTTAAAACCTTTCAAAACGTAATCCGCTCCCACACGAAACGAACTATTCTCTTCAGCTTTCAAATCCTTGTTGCCCTCCTGTGTCGGACTCTTATAGTAAAGGTCGGTGAACGTGGGCAATCGCATCGAGCGGTTGAAGCTGGCAAAAAGTTTGAGGCTCTGCATCGGTCGGTAAGCCACATCCACGCCCGGATAGAAACGCAGTCCGCCGCGCACGCTTGTATTGGTTTGTCCCATGATGCCCGCCGAGAAAGTCCAATGGTTCAGCACCAACGTGTGTTCCAAGAAGAGCGAAGTGTTCGTGCGATGGTCGCGGTGCGTGTAGAAGCTATTGCGCTGGCCGTGGACGCGGACAAACTTCGACGAGTCTACGGGAAGTCCGAGATTGGAACTCTGTATGTCCTCATAGCGCAATTCCACTCCGAGAAGCGTACGTCCTGCAGCCCAGTCGGTCCAAGCATTGAGCCCACTGTTCAACACGTTGCCGCGATGGAAATTCTCAGCTTTCTTCGTGCCTCGAATCAGTTGGAAATGATCCACATTGCGCGCCCAGCTGAGTTGTGGGGAGAGGTGGATGCGCCCGCTCCACTCGCCTTGCAGCGCCACCATGAAACGGCGCGTGGCCTCCCACTGATTGGGAAAGGCAGCAGAATAGAACGTGTTAGCCCCAAAGTCGTTCCACAACGCACTGGCTTGAGATTTCAGCACAAAACGCGGCAGGCTCAGACGGCCTGTCCAAAACACCTTGTTGGTCTTGTAGTCGGCATTTTCAACAGCTCCGTCCGAACGCTGCATAGAGCGCGACAGCGTCATGTTGAAGCGCTGCCAACGATGGGAGGAACGCAATTCTTCGCGGAACGTACCGTACGAACCTCCCTCAGCCTTCAAATATAGAGCATCGCCCAGGGGCTTCGTCACAATATTGATGGCACCGCTAAAAGCCTGCGAACCGAAGATGCGCGAAGCAGCCCCTTGCAGGATTTCAATGTGATCGATGTCGGAAATATTAACAGGGAAATCGGCCGCATTATGGCCTGTTTGAGGATTATTGATGGGAACGCCGTTCACAAGCAGCGTGATTTGGTCGAAAGTGCCTCCATCAATGCTGATGTCCGTCTGAATACCAAAACCGCCGCGCTGACGGACATCTACACCCGCGGCCAGTTTCAATACGTCGTTCACACTCGTGACCCCCGCAGCCGCAATGTCCGCGCGGCTCAACGTGGTCACCTGACGGGCTGCTACCTGAGCAGCCAAAGGAGCTCGCGAGGCCGTTACCTCGGCGCTGTTCAGCACTACGGTGTCGATGCGCCCAGCTGGAACGGGGCGTACGTCGGACAACGTAATGGCAGCGGAAGCCGTTGTGACTGTGGCCACACTCAGCACGCCCACCGTCACTTCTCGCTTCAGAACGGAGAAGAGCGCATAGGACTTGCGGCTGAAGTGGTGGAACACCACCGGCTTGAGCTTCAGATTTGTTGAATTATTCATGTGTTTTAATAGAAAAAATAAAGGGGACTTTCCTCCCGCGCTGCAAATTTAACATTTTGCCCCGAGCCAGCAAAAGAAGGGCTTCTGGAATGAAAAAAACGGAAAGAACTCATCACTATAGAGGAAAATATAGAAAGCAAAGAATGAGCTATATGTGCAGAAAAGTTTTTCTTTTTTACCTTTCGATAGAGCATAGAAGGTTTGAGCACAAAAGAAGTATAAACCACTACAAAACAAACCTTTAATCACACATCCTCTTCTTATTTACAAGCAATTCTGAGAGAGCGAAAAATATCCTTATTGCGTCAGCTGACACAATAAGGCTGTCAGCTGACGCCCTTATTGTATTTGAAAACGCAATAAGGATATTTTTCGCTCGCTGCAAAGAGATTTTTCTCCTACACAAAGCCATTATGAACCAGCATGGTCGTCCAATTTCGAAGAATAGAGAAAATAGGCGTTTAAATTCATCCGTTTTCCACTGAATAGCAAGAATTTAAGGACACAATAGAGCAGAAAATCCGCGTCATTGAGAACGGTGTGAATACAACTTAAGTGCCATTTAACACAAAAACGAAGCTTTAAGTTTCCTATTATATGTTTCGCAACATATTTTTAGTGCTAAATAATAGATTTTTCGCCTGTGCAATTTTATCGGAACACATTGTTAATCTTACTATTATACAT